>CAZIQC010000124.1:0-4548 GCA_964541335.1 uncultured Oscillospiraceae bacterium | reverse complement strand
CTTTTTCGAAATGAACACGGTTTTGCCTGCAAATGCGGCAAAGCTTATGCGAAAATTCGCCAACGGGTCTGCCGCATTTTTCGCACAACGGTTTTTTTGCGAACGGAAGCGACGCCATACACTTTTTGCACACCGGCATTGAAGCGGTTAAAATGTCGGCACAAAAGGGACACCTCGGCGGAAAGAGCAAATCAAGCATTGTCACTGCCGAATACCTCCTTGATTTTGTCGCAAAGCGTGCTGTAGCGAATTTGTACGTGGTTGTTTTCGACCATTTTTTTCATACATTCGTAAGAGCCGACCAACACGGTAAGCTTTTTTGCGCGTGTTACGCCCGTGTAAAGAAGATTGCGCGTCATAAGAAGCGGAGGAAAGCTGCACACCGGGATTATAACGGCGCTCCATTCGCTGCCTTGGCTCTTGTGCACGGTAAGCGCATAGGCGGCATCAAGCTCATCGCAAGAGGAAAAGTCGTAATCGGCGATTCGCCCGTCGTCAAAAAGAACGCGCACGGTTTTTTCCTTTTCGGATATTTTTTTTATAATTCCCATATCGCCGTTAAACACGCCCGCGCCCTCGGCGCTTTTGTCGGCACAGGTCCAGGGCATATCGTAGTTGTTTTTGGTTTGGATAACCTTATCTCCCTCGCGGAAGAGCCGCCCTCCGAGCTTTTTTTCCTTTTTTTTGTCGGACGGGGGATTGAGCCTTTCTTGCAGTACCGCGTTAAGATTAACCGAGCCGACAATTCCTTTCCGTGCGGGGGTAAGCACCTGTATGTCGCCGAGGTCGTAGCCGTAGGCACGCTTAAGGCGAACGGCACACAGCTCGCACACGGTATCAAGTGCGCCCGACGGGGTGCGCTCCATAAAGAAAAAGTCGGTGCTTTCGTTATTGCCCAGCGGCATTATTCCGCGGTTTATGCGGTGCGCATTGGTAACTATGCCGCTTTCCTGTGCTTGGCGAAAGACCTCGTCGAGCATAACGGTGGGTATATGCCCGCTTTTTATAAGGTCGTGCAAAACGTTTCCTGCCCCGACGGAGGGAAGCTGGTCGGCATCTCCCGCCATTATGAGCCGTGCGCCGCGGCGCAGTGCGCGAAGCAATGCGTCAAACAAAAGCACATCAACCATACTCATCTCGTCAATTATGATAACGTCCGCCTTAAGCGGGTTTTGCTCGTTTTTGGAAAAGTGTATTCCGTTTCCGTCGCGCGATTCCGCCTCAAGCAAGCGGTGAAGCGTTTTTGCGTCCTCTCCGCACGATTGGGCAAGCCTTTTTGCCGCTTTCCCCGTGGGTGCGCAAAGTGCGATTGAAAGCTCGTTAGCCTTAAATATTTCGAGAATTATTTTCATTATGGTGGTTTTTCCCGTTCCGGGACCGCCCGTTACGGTAAACACTCCGCAACGACACGCCGTTTCTATGGCGTTTTTTTGCTTTTCGGAAAGCGTAAGCCCGTAGCGCGGAGGTACAAGGTCAATGGTTTTTTGCACTGCCTTAAGCTCGCCGCGCGGAAGCGTGGCAAGGTCGAACAGTCTTCTTGCGCAGGACAGCTCGGCATTGTAAAACAACGGAAGATATGTAAAGCCCCGCACGGAGATAAGTTCGCCGCTTCCCTCCAGTGTTAAAAAAACATTTGTTATCTCGTTTGCGTCGCACCGAAGAAAGCGCGCACAGCGCACAAGAAGCTCGGAGGTTTTGCAGCACGTGTGCCCCGTAAAGGAAAGAAGCGCAAGCACATATTTTATTCCGCAGGCAATGCGCGCCCTGTGATTTAACGGAAAATTCATTGCGGTAGCTATTCTGTCGGCAGTGTCGAAGCTTATTTTATCCGAGCAATCGCACAAAATATACGGATTTTCGCGGATAAGCGCTACCGCGTCTTGCCCGAGGTGCTTATACACCCCCACGGATATGTTGGACGAAACGCCGTACTCCTGCAAAAAAATAACGGTTTGCGCCGCGTCGCGCCGAAGTAAGAAAGACTCGGATATTTTTTTCGCGCGTGCGGGCGAAATGCCGCGTATCTCGGAAAGCCGCTCGGGGTGCAGTGCGATAATGTCGAGCGTATCCTCGCCGAATTTTTCCAAAAGCTTTTTTGCCGTTGCCTCGCGAATACCGCTTACAATGCCCGAGGAAAGATACGTAAGCACCGCGCCCACCCTTTTCGGAAGTGTGCGCTCGGCATTTTTTACGCAAAACTGCTCGCCGTAATCGGGGTGATTTACCCACGTGCCGGTCAAGCGCACCTGCTCCCCCGGGGCAAGATAGGGCATAGAGCCGCAAGCGGTGAAAAGCCTGTCGCCGCTTTTTATATCGCACACGGTGTAGCCGTTGTCGTCGTTTTGATATATGATTTCGTAAATTTCTCCGTCGAGAAATGCCGCGTCCGCCATTTTTATCACCGCCGATTATCATTTTACCGTTAAAGCCGAAGCACACGCCGTACAGAACCGAAAAAAGCATAACGGCGCACACCAAAACCGTGACGGACAGTAAAAGATACAACATATCAATCACCCCGATATATTATATGAATATCGGGGTGATTGGCACAAAATTAAAGCTTAAAGATATTTTTTCAACACATCGACGCAGTCGAGCCTTTCCCACGGAAGGTCGAGGTCGCTTCTGCCGAAATGACCGTATGCCGCCGTTTGCGAATAAATCGGTCTGCGAAGATTGAGCCTGTCGATTATGGCTTTGGGGCGCAGGTCGAAATTCTCGCTTACGGCAAGCGCGAGCTTTTCCTCGGATATTTTGCCCGTGGAAAAGGTGTCTATCCGCACGGATACGGGCTTTGCAACGCCTATTGCATATGCAAGCTGTATTTGGCATTTATCGGCAAGCCCCGCCGCAACAATGTTTTTCGCTATATAGCGTGCCATATAGCAGGCACTGCGGTCAACCTTGGTCGGGTCTTTGCCGGAGAATGCGCCGCCGCCGTGCGGCGCGTAGCCGCCGTATGTATCAACTATTATTTTTCTGCCCGTTAAGCCCGAATCTCCCTGCGGACCGCCCACAACAAATCGCCCCGTGGGATTTATGAGATAGCGCGTGTTTTCATCGACAAGCTCTTTGTCGAGAGAGGGCTTTATAACGTGCTGTATCATATCATCCGATATTTGCTCAACCGTTACGTCGGGCGTGTGCTGTGTGGAGAGAACCACCGTGTCGATACGCTTTATTTTATCCCCGTCGTACTCAACCGTAACTTGGGTTTTGCCGTCCGGCCGCAAATACGGGAACAGACCGCTTTTTCTGACATCGGTTAAGCGCTTTGCCGTTTTTTGCGCATAGTAAATGGGGGCGGGCATATATTCGGGCGTTTCGTTTACAGCATAGCCGAACATCATTCCCTGGTCGCCCGCGCCGAGGTCATCTCCCGCGGCTTCGCCCGCCTTTGCCTCAAGCGATTTGTCAACGCCCAGCGCAATGTCGGGCGACTGCTCGTTAAGCGTGTTCAAAACGGCAATGTTGTCGTAATGAAAGCCCATCTGCGGGTCGGTATAGCCTATTTCGCGGATAGTATTTCTTACAATGCTTCTTATGTCGCAATAATGCGTGGTACTTATTTCTCCGAAAACCACCACAAGCCCCGTTGCCGCACAGCACTCGCAGGCAACGCGCGCATTCGGGTCGTGCGAAAGTATATCGTCAAGCACGGCATCGGATATTTTGTCGCACACCTTATCGGGATGACCCTCCGTAACCGATTCCGAGGTGAAAAGCTTTCTGTTTGTATTCATTTGTAACCAATCCTTTCATAAGCGTAAAATGTGTTTTAAAAAACAAGTCCCAAAATTCCGTAGGCAAAAAGACTTACAAGCACTCCCGCGCACAAAACCCCCGCGGCAATCGACAAGAGCGCGTCGCGGAATTTGAAGTCGAGAAAGCTTGCAACCAGTGCCCCCGTCCACGCGCCCGTGCCCGGAAGCGGTATCGCCACGAAAATAAAAAGCCCCCATTTGGCATATTTTGTTATTTTTTCTTCGTTTGCACTGACGCGCCGCTCCAGCATACGAGGAAGCCACGCCAAAAGCCGCGTTTTTTTCAGCATATTGCACAGCGGTGTTATAAAAAGCAAAATAAACGGCACGGGCAAAAGATTGCCGATAACCGACACCGCAAATGCCGCAAACGGGTCGAGTCTCAGCGCAAAAGCAACGGGTATTGCCCCGCGCAACTCTATTATCGGCAGTACGGATATTAAAAACACGTACACGAAGTCAGCCCACTCTTTCCCAAGCCCCAGCGCGGTAACAACCGACACCGCAAAGGTCTGAACGGCATTTTTCACCGCTTCCGTCATAAAAAAACCCCCAACCGTAAGCCGTATGCAGTTCAACTGCGCGGCAACTGAATATATTATAAGAAATATTATGCGCTTTGTCAACCTGTTAGCGCTTTTTTGTTAGTGTCAAGTAAAAGTTGGCAAATTTATGATCAAGCAAAATTCATGACAAATCCAACAAACTGACTACATGCATTATACCCCCCCCCGAAAATTTTTGTCAATACTTTTTTATGAATATTTCGACTTTTTTCCTC
>CAZIQC010000123.1:2563-4718 GCA_964541335.1 uncultured Oscillospiraceae bacterium | reverse complement strand
GGACGGGGGAACGACAAACTCGTGCGTTGCCGTTATGGAGGGCGGCGAGCCGACCGTTATAGCTAACGCCGAAGGTGCGAGAACAGCCCCCTCGGTTGTTGCGTTTACGAAAACGGGCGAAAGACTTGTCGGTCAGGTTGCAAAGCGTCAGGCGGTTACAAACCCCGACAGAACCGTTATATCCATTAAAAGAGAAATGGGCACAAATTATAAAGTACAGATAGACTCCAAGAGCTACACCCCGCCCGAGATAAGCGCAATGGTGCTCTCCAAGCTTAAGGCGGACGCCGAAAGCTACCTCGGCGAAACGGTATCTCAGGCGGTTATCACCGTACCGGCATATTTCAGCGACTCACAGCGTCAGGCAACGAAAGACGCGGGCAAAATTGCGGGACTTGAAGTGCTTCGTATCATCAACGAGCCGACGGCGGCGGCTTTTGCCTACGGAATGGATAAGGAAAACGACCAAAAGGTTATGGTTTACGACCTCGGCGGCGGCACGTTCGACGTGTCGATTATGGATATAGGCGACGGTGTGTTCGAGGTTTTGGCAACAAACGGCGACACGCGTCTCGGCGGCGACGATTTCGACAATAAGATTATAGATTATCTCGTAAGCGAATTCAAAAAGGAAAGCGGCATAGACCTCTCGAGCGACCGTATGGCAATGCAGCGTCTTAAGGAAGCGGCGGAAAAGGCTAAAATCGAGCTGTCCGGCGTTACGACAAGTAACATCAATCTTCCCTTTATCACGGCAGACGCCACAGGTCCCAAGCACCTTGACATAACGCTTACGCGCGCTAAGTTTAATGAACTTACCGCCGATTTGGTCGAGCGCACCATTATCCCCACGAAAAAAGCCCTCAGCGACGCGGGTCTTACCACAAACGACATCGACAAGGTGCTTATGGTCGGCGGTTCAAGCCGTATCCCCGCCGTAAACGACGCGGTTAAGGCACTTATCGGCAAAGACCCCCACAAGGGAATAAACCCCGACGAGTGCGTTGCGATAGGTGCATCCATTCAGGCGGGCGTTCTCGGCGGAGATGTAAAGGACATTGTCCTTCTCGATGTTACGCCTCTGTCGCTCGGTATCGAAACAATGGGCGGCGTTTGCACAAAGCTTATCGAAAGAAACACCACCATCCCCACAAAGAAGAGCCAAATTTTCTCAACCGCGGCAGACAATCAAACAAGCGTTGACATTCACGTTTTGCAGGGCGAGCGCGAAATGGCTCAGGATAACAAAACCCTCGGCAACTTTATGCTTTCGGGCATTGCGCCCGCACCGCGCGGCGTACCGCAGATAGAGGTTACGTTCGATATCGACCAAAACGGTATCGTAAACGTAAGCGCAAAGGATCTCGGCACGGGTCAAGAGCAAAAGATTACCATTACCGCTTCTTCAAACCTCAGCGACGAGGACATCGACAAGGCGGTTAAAGAAGCTGAGCAGTATGCCCAAGAGGACAAAAAGCGTAAAGAAGAGATCGAAATTCGCAACAATGCCGACCAGCTTGTATATCAAAGCGAAAAAACGCTCTCCGAGCTTGGCGATAAAATAACCGAGGACGAAAAGAATGCCGTTACAACCGAGGTTGAAAAGGTTAAGGAAGCCTTAAAAGGAACGGACAGTGCGGCAATAAAAGCGGCGGCGGACGCTCTGCAACAAAAGTTTTACGAAATAAGCAGTAAGCTTTATCAGCAGGCACAGCCCACGGGCGACGCACAGCAGCAGCCCGGCGGCGCGCAAGGCGGCGCAAACGGCGAAAACGTGTATGACGCCGACTTTACCGACAATACGGACAATAAATAAGCAAAGCGGGAGGTCGAAAGACTCGACCTCCCGTTATTTCCGTGCACAAGGGCGCAACCGATAACGGAAAAACCCATTTGAGAGGTGTATTATGGCAGATAAAAGAGATTATTACGAGGTGCTCGGCGTAGAGCGCGGAGCAACCGATGACGAAATAAAAAAAGCCTACAGAAAGCTGGCAAAAAAATACCACCCCGACCTTAACCGCGACAATCCCGAGGCGGCCGAAAAATTTAAGGAAGCGGCCGAAGCATACGACGTTTTGAGCAATGCCGACAAGCGCAGTCGCTACGACCAATTCGGTCATGCCGGGGTCGACGGCGGCGCACAGGGCACCGG
>CAZIQC010000123.1:0-2553 GCA_964541335.1 uncultured Oscillospiraceae bacterium | reverse complement strand
TTTTGACGGTTTTGATGTGGGTGATATTTTCAGCAGCTTTTTCGGCGGCGGCTTTTCGGGCGGCGGCGCACGCAGAAACGGTCCCGTGCGCGGTCGCGACATACAGCAGGCAATAGAGCTTACCTTTGAGGAGGCGGCGTTCGGCTGTAAAAAAGAGATAAACCTTACCCGCAGTGAAGCCTGTAAGGAATGTGGCGGAAGCGGCGCGAAAAAAGGCACATCACCCGTAAAATGTACGCGGTGCGGCGGCACCGGGCAAATTCGCACCGTGCAGAGCACCCCGTTCGGTCAATTTGAGTCGAGCACTACCTGTAACGTGTGCGGCGGGCGCGGCACAACCATTAAAGACCCCTGCCAGGGGTGCGGCGGCACGGGTCAGGTGCGCAAAAGCAGAAAACTGGAGATAAGCATTCCGCAAGGAATAGACCACGGACAAACCGTTTCCGTAAGAGGTCAGGGCGAAGCGGGCTTGCGCGGCGGCGGCGCGGGCGATTTGCTCATAACGGTGTACATTAAGCCCAACTCAATGTTTAAGCGCGAGGGAAACAACGTGTATGTTGACGTTCCGCTTACGTTTGTTCAGGCGGCACTGGGCTGTGAAGTAGAAATCCCCACAATTGACGGAAGCGTAATGCAGCGCTTCCCCGAGGGAACACAGTACGGAACAAAGTTTCGGCTTAAGGGGCGCGGCATACCCTCCGTGAGAAACGGCGCGCGCGGCGACCAGTACGTGCGCGTTATAGTTGAAGTGCCGAAAAACCTTACCCCCCGCCAAAAGGAGCTTATGCAACAGCTTGCCAAGGAAAGCAACGAAAGAAACTACAACCAGCACAAAAAATTCAAGGATAAAATTAAAGAATATTTTAAATAAGGAGCAGCACTATGGAATGGAAACAGGTGAGCATATTTACCACCGCGTCCGGTATCGACCCCCTGTGCGGATGCCTGTATAAAATAGGTATCAACGGTATGGAAATAGAAGATAAAGCCGATTTTGAAGACTTTCTCGAAAACAACAAGCAATATTGGGACTATGTTGACGACAAGCTCCGCGAGAAAATGTCGGGCGAAAGCAGGGTCAAAATTTACGTCCCCGCGGACGAAAACGGCGAAATGCAGCTTGCTTCCGTGCGCGAGGAGCTTAAGCGGCTTAAATCCTTTGATACAAACGGCACTTTCGGCGATTTGCGATTGTCCGAGCAAACCCTTTGCGAGGAAGACTGGGCAAACAACTGGAAGCGGTATTTTAAGCCCATATACGTGGGAAACCGCCTCGTCATTAAGCCCGAATGGGAAACCCTGCCCGACACCGACGGGAAAATCGTTTTTAACATCGACCCCGGGATGACGTTCGGCAGCGGTCAGCACGAAACAACGCGCCTTTGTGTGGAAGCTCTCGACAAGCTCATAAAAAAGGGCGACAGCGTGCTTGACCTCGGTTGCGGAAGCGGCATTTTGTCCGTTATTGCGCTTATGCTGGGGGCGGGGCGCGCACGCGCCGCCGACATTGACCCCAACTGCCGCAAAATCGCAATGCGAAATGCCGCCCTCAACAATATTTACGAGGATCGCTACAGTGTGTATTCGGGAAATATATTAACCGACGAAGCCTTTAAGGAGCAAACCGCCGCGGACGGACCGTTTGACGTGGTTGTGGCAAACATAGTGGCGGACGTTATCATTCCGCTTTCAAAGGACGTAAGGCGGTATCTTAAAAAGGGCGGCACATTCATCGCAAGCGGCATTATCGAGCCGCGCTTTGACGAGGTGCGCGCCGCGATAGAGGACAACGGCTTCGAAATCGTCGAAACAAAAAAAGAAAACGACTGGTACGCCGTAATCGCAAGGTAGGTGCACTCTATGGCAAACTTTTACATAACGCCCGAAAGCATATCGGGAAATTTCGCCCGTATCACAGGCGAGGAAGCCGTGCATATAAGCCGCGTGCTTCGCTACAAGGTCGGTGACAGAGTTGTTCTGTGCGACGGGTGCGGAACGTTTTACGAGGCGGAATTCGTCGAGTTTTCAAAAAACGATGTCACGGCAAAAATTCTTTCGCACTCGCCCGCCGACACAGAGCCGGCTGTCAAAATAACGCTGTATCAATGCGTGCCGAAAAATCCCAAGCTTGAAACCATTGTGCAAAAAGCAACGGAAATCGGCGTTTGCGAGGTCGTGCCCGTGCACAGTGCGCGGTGCGTTGCCAAAATCGAAAAGGAAGAAAAGCTCGTGCGCCTGCGCCGCATAGCGACCGAGGCCGCCAAGCAAAGCAAGCGCGGCATAATCCCGAAAGTATCCGCCCCCGTTTCGTTTGATGAAGCGATAAAACGTGCAAGCGCGGCGGATATTGCCCTTATCCCCTACGAAAACGAACGAACGCGCTCCCTTAAGGAAGCCCTGCGCCAAAAAAGCCCCGAAACCGTAAGCATTATCATCGGACCCGAGGGCGGCTTTGAAGAAGCGGAAATATCTGCCGCCGCAACCGCGGGCATAAACGCCGTAACCCTTGGCAGGCGTATCCTCCGCACGGAAACCGCCTCGCCCGCGGTTTGC
>CAZIQC010000122.1:0-4770 GCA_964541335.1 uncultured Oscillospiraceae bacterium | reverse complement strand
CGAAAGGTTGCGCGCTTTGCAAGCTGTGCGCATTACTCAAACGTGCCGCCTATCCCTACGCCGATTACACATGGCGGACAGGGGTTGGGGCCCGCCTCACGCACCGCGGTAAGAATAAAATCCTTTACGCCCTCCTCCCCCGCGGAGGGTGACAGCATTTTTATTTTCGACATATTTTCACTGCCGAAGCCCTTTCCGCCGACGGTGAAGCGTATTTTTTCCCCGCTTACTATCTCGGTATGAATAACGGCGGGGGTATTGTCGCGCGTGTTTTCGCGTGCGAAAACAGGGTCGGCAACCACGCTTTTGCGCAAATAGCCCTCCTCATACGCTCGCGCCACGCCCCTTTGCACGGCCTCGGCAAAGCTTCCGTTTACTGAAACCTTGTCCCCGTATTCGACAAACAGCACCGCCATACCCGTGTCCTGACATATCGGAATTTGCTCCTCTGCGGCTATGGCATTGTTTTTTATGATTTGCCGCAGCACGCTTTGCCCCACGGGCGACGGCTCGTTATCCGCCGCCTTTTTAAGTGCGGCGGAAATATCCTCGCCGATATAGTAATTACACTCCTTAAAAAGCTCGCACACCGCGCTTTCTATCGTTTTTTCATCTATAATTCTCATTGTGCGCCTCCGTCAAGCATTTTCATAAAATCCGCTTCTTCAATCAAGGTCGTGCCGAGGGCGCGCGCCTTGTCAAGCTTACTGCCCGCGGCTTCGCCGAAAAGCACATAGTCCGTTTTTTTGCTTACGGACGTTGCCGCGCGTCCGCCGTGCTTTTCTATAAGAGCCGTTGCTTCCGCTCTGGAAAGCGTGGGAAGCGTGCCCGTAACAACAAATGTTTTCCCGCCGAATATTCCGTTTGCGGTTGTTTCCTCCGCTGTAAAATTCACCCCCGCGCGGCGAAGCTTTTCCACAATATCCGTATTTTGCGCCTGCATAAAAAACGTTTTAATGCTGTTTGCGCTTTTTTCGCCCATTTCGTCAACGGCGGCAATCCTATCTGTGTCGGCATTTATAAGCTCGTCCAGCGTTTTAAACTCCCGCGCCAAAATTTTTGCGTTTCGTGCGCCCACGTGGCGTATGCCCAGCGCGAATATCAGGCGCGAAAGGTCGTTTTTCTTGGATTTTTGTATTGCGGCGACCAAATTTTTTGCACTTTTTTCCCCGAACTTGTCAAGCGCTTCGAAATCGGCTTTTTCGAGATAATAAATATCCGCCGCGGATTGTATAAGGTCTGCGTCCAACAGCTTTTCCACAACCGCGGGGCCCATACCCTCTATGTCCATAGCGTCGCGCGAGGCAAAGTGTATGATGTTTCGCGCAAGCTGTGCGGGACATTCCCCGCCCGTGCACCGAAGTGCCGCCTCGCCCTCCTCGCGAAGCGTTGCCGCACCGCACACGGGGCAACGGTCGGGCATTTTGTAGGGTTGCTCTTCTCCCGTGCGCTTTTCTCGCACAACCTTTGTAACCTCGGGGATTATGTCGCCCGCCTTTTGCACAATAACGGTATCTCCCACGCGTATATCCTTTTGCGCAATATAATCCTCATTATGAAGTGTTGCCCGTGAAACGGTTGTTCCCGCAAGCACTACCGGCTCAAGCACGGCATTCGGCGTAAGAACGCCCGTGCGTCCCACCTGTATAACAATATCCGTTATGCGCGTCTGTTTTTTTTCGGGCGGAAATTTGTAGGCAACCGCCCATTTCGGGCATTTGGCTGTTTGCCCCAAAAGCTCGCGCTGAGAAAGAGAGTTTACCTTTATAACCGCTCCATCTATATCAAAATCGAGTGCGGCGCGGCTCTCTCCTATTTTTTCAACCGCCGCAAACGCCTCCTCAATGCTTTTGTATGCCTTATTCTGCGGAATTGTTTTAAAGCCGAGCCTTTGTAGCCATTGAAGCCCCTCGGTGTGCGTGGCGATTTCCTTGCCCTCCGCCTGCTGAATGTTAAACACAAAAATATCCAATCCGCGCTCGGCGGTTATCCGACAATCGAGCTGTCGCAGGCTTCCCGCCGCGGCGTTGCGCGGATTTTTAAAGGGCTTTTTCTCGTTCAGCTCCTGCTCGGCGTTAAGCCTTTCAAAGCTTTTGTGCGACATATACACCTCGCCGCGCACCTCAATATACGGAATTTTTTCCGCAAGCTTCAGCGGAACGGCTTTTATCGTGCGCAAATTTTCCGTTACGTCTTCGCCGACCGTTCCGTCGCCGCGCGTCGAGCCGCGCACCAGTACCCCGTCGCGGTATTCGAGCGATACGCTCAAGCCGTCGATTTTAAGCTCCGTCACATATTCAACCTCGGCGGCGAGTGCAGCTTTTGTCTTTTTGCCGAAATCGATAACGCTTTCGCGGTCGAACACGTCGTTCAGGCTTTGCATGGGCACGGTATGCACCACGGTTTCAAACCCGTCGAGCACAGCCGCCCCCACGCGCTGTGTGGGAGAATCGGGCGTTATAAGCTCGGGATTTTCCTTTTCCAGCTTTTTTAATCGTTGCATAAGTGCGTCATACTCATAGTCGGAAATTTCGGGGTCGTCTTGCGTATAGTACAAATTGCTGTGATAATTTATCAGGTCGCGCAATTCGTCAATCGTCATATCACCGGTCATTGATTTTCTCCTCTCAAAATCAGACTGAAAGACCGCAAAGCAATCACGCACCGAATCATTCGAATTGCTTTACGGTCTGCTTTTTCAGTCAGCTCTGTTCCACTTTGTATTATCGGAGAAAACAACCTCCGTTACTTTCAGGTTTTTTATGCTTTTTGCCTTATCTCCGCTTTTTATAACCCACGCCACGCGCTTTTTTTCGCACGGCAGCATTTGCAGATTGCTTACGTAATACGAGCCGGAATTTGTTTCCACCACGTTTCCGTCACCGTCGCATATGTCAAAATTTATGCGGAACGACGTTATGCGGCTGTTGCTTACGTTTCTGTATTCGAACACGATAAGATCCTTACCGTCCTTTTCACTGAACCAGTAGTTCACAAAGCCGAGCGGCGAGTTTGCCGCCTCGCGCCAAGCGTCCGTCACCATAGAACGCAAATAATAAAGCATTGACACATATTCCGAGGAGGTGTCCTCTATCTTATCCACGGCGTCTTGCACAAGGTTAAACGCTTGCTCATACTGCTTTTCCTCCAAAAGCGCCGTTGCTCCTTTAACGGTTGCACCGTCGCCGAATGCCGCGTATGCGTACACCGCCTCGTCAAAAGCACCGTACCAGCCGCTTGCTTTCGCAGACTCCGCCGATGATTTTGCTATTTCCTTTTTTTCGCCGTTGCAGTTGTACACGGTAACGGTTTCCTCCGTGGGTTTCACGGTTGTCCAGCCCGCGGTTTGATATTTCGCAAGCTCGCTTTCATCGATTTGCTTTTCCTCGCCGCTTGCATTGTACACCGTTATTTTCGTTGCGGCGGTTGCCTGCCCGTCCGTCTTCTCCCAGCCGAGCGCCTTGTACATATCCAAGTGCGCCGCGGGCACGGTAACAATCGTTCCGTCGGTGTATTTCACCGCAACCTTTTCGTCCGTGGGTTGCGGGGGCGTGGGCGTAGGTGTGCTTGGGGTTGTGGGCGTTATCGTGCTTTTCACGTTATCGGGCAATTCGTCGTAAGAATACCAGCCCACCGCCTTGTTTGCCGCAACCTTGTCCGCCTCCACGGTAATTTTGCGACCGTCGAGCGAGTACAGCTCCACCGGCTTTTCCGCAAACCAACCCATTCCCTCCGCGGTATACGCCGAAACAAGCTCCTCGTCTATTTCGATGGTTCTCCCGTCAAGTGCGTACAGCGTAACGTTTGCCGCAAATGCCGACGCCGCCGTGCCGAGTGCGGCAACAAGTGCCGTTGCGGTTTTAAAGGCTTTATTCATAATATCACTTAACCTCTCAAAAAAACTCGGTTTATCAACCTATTTTTATTATAACTCAAATATTTCGTTTGGTCAATATTTTGTTTTAGGTTTTATTTCCTTTTGAATATTTTTTCTTTTATTCGGCGAAGTGCGCCTTTCTCCCCGCCGACGGCAGCTTTAAACACAAGCGGGACGTCGCACACCCTTTCACCGTTTACGAAAACGCTCACCGTTGCCCCGCAATCGCCTTTTTTTACCGGAAGAGTCAGCGGCAAAAGCTCTGTTTTTTTTGTAACGGTTTCGCCTTGCTTTATCAAAACGCCGAAATCCTTTTCCGGCACAAGGGGCACTCCTCTGCCGCTTTTTTCGTCGATTATGTATTTTGCCGCCGTTTCTCCTTTTTTAAGAATTATGCGGCGCGAATAATTTTCAAAGCCGTAATCGAGCATCTGTCGGTGGTCTTCC
Organism: uncultured Oscillospiraceae bacterium; assembly: GCA_964541335.1. Lineage (GTDB taxonomy): Bacteria > Bacillota > Clostridia > UMGS1883 > UMGS1883 > UMGS1883. The sequence continues at coordinate 446 of CAZIQC010000122.1, read as the reverse complement.
CAGTCGTTCGGCGCGGAAAGCGTAACGGCGATAAGCCCTATGTCCGCGCGGCGCGCACTTGATACAAGACATCGTCCGCTTTTTTTCGTGAAGCCCGTTTTAACACCCGTGCACCCGTCATACTGCCACAAAAGCTTGTTGTGATTTTTCAGGGTTCTCGCCACGGAGGCTTTCGTTTCGGGAATGCGGTATGTTTTCGTGCCCGCAATTTTTTCAAAAAGCGGATTTTTCATTGCCGCCGCGGCAACGGTTGCCAAATCGCGCGCGGTTGTATAATGCCCTTTTGCGTCAAGCCCGTGCGGATTTTCAAAGTGTGTGGCGGTTGCGCCGAGCTGCTCGGCGCGCTTGTTCATCATTACGGAAAACGCCTCCGTGCTTCCGCACAGTGCCTCCGCCGCGGCTGTGGCGGCGTCGTTTCCGCTTTGAAGCATTATTCCGTAGCAAAT
>CAZIQC010000121.1:0-4788 GCA_964541335.1 uncultured Oscillospiraceae bacterium | reverse complement strand
GCGCCACGGGCGAGCCCGTGCACTGGAACGCAAAATCAGCCGCATATCCGCCGAAGCTGTCGCTTACCGCATTTGCCAATGCTTCGATACCCTTGTAATCCTTAAAGTTTACGGTTTTGGCGGCACCCATCTCCTTTGCAAAGTCAAGGCGCTTTTGCTCGCCGTCAATCGCGGTTATGTTTTCAATACCCATCGTGCGGAGCACCGCTATGCAGATAAGTCCTATCGGTCCGCAGCCCTGAACCGCAACGCGGCTGTTAAACCGCAAAATGCCCGTTGTTTTCGCACGCTCCACCGCGTGTATCAAAACGGCGCACGGCTCTATAAGTATGCGCGAGTCGAGGTCAAGCTCGCTGACGTTAAATATCGTCGAGCCTTTTCTTACCAATATGTAGTCCGAAAACCACCCGTTAAGGTGAATGTCGTCGTCCGGCAAAAGTCCGTAAACGTCTGCACCGCCCACGTTTTGCTTGTTAAGGTCAAACATTGTAATGTCGGGGTTGTCCTTAAATATCATACAGGTAACAACCTTGTCGCCCACATTCAGCGGCTTGCCGGCGCTGTCCTTCTTTACGTTTTTGCCCATTTTCACGATTTCGCCCGTGCCCTCGTGACCGAGCGCCACCGGAATAAGGGAGAACGGGTCGCGCTTAAACTCGTGCGCGTCCGTTCCGCACACGCCGCACCCCTCAACCTTTACCAAAATGTCGTCGTCGCCGACGGGGGGCATCGGAAACTCCTTCACGTCGAAATGCTCAAGCTTCGTAAGCATTGCAACGTGCGCCGTTTTCGGAATTTCGCCCTGCTGTGCCGCACTTTTGGGTGTGCCGTTCATATCGTCGAGCACCTGCCGCACTATTTGCTGTATCTTATCGGAATTGATGTCCATTGTTTCATCCCTTTCTGAAAAGCTTTGTTTGGCAATTACTTGCCGAGAGCTTCCATTACCTTTTTCGTTATTGCGGCAACAAGCTCTTCCTTATTGTCCGCCCCGCCGGAATGTGCAACCGCGCACGCACCGCAGGTGTGACAGCTTGCCTTACCGTCGCGGTTGTTTACGCAAATGTTTGCCGGGTGCTTGCCCTTAAGCCCCATCTTGCGGCGGATTTCGTAAAGCTGTGCAATCTGCTCGTCCGTAAATTCCTTCGGGCCGCCGAGCTGCTTTGCATTGAAGAGAAGCTGTGCGTAAAACTCAAGCGATTCCATCTTGTAATATGCGTTTACCAAAGAGTCGCTGTAGGAAAGCGCACCGTGGTTCGCCAAAAGCACCGCGTCGAAATACGGAAGGTACTTTTCAACCGCGTCGGGGATTTCGTTTGTGGAGGGCGTGCCGTACTCGGCAATCGGCACACAGCCGAGTGCAATTACCGCCTCGGGCATAATGGGCTGTGTCAGCGGAATGCCCGCAATTGCAAAGCTCGTTGCGTAAATGGGGTGTGCGTGAACAACGCTCTTTACGTCGGGGCGGTGCTGATACACGCGCATATGCATTTTAATCTCGCTGGAGGGGCGGTATGCGCCGTTTGTTTCAAGGGGGTTGCCCTCCTTGTCAACTTTGCAGATAAAGTCGGGTGTCATAAAGCCCTTGCTCACGCCCGTGGGTGTGCAAAGAAACTCATTGTCGGAAATTTTTACCGAGATGTTACCGTCGTTTGCGGCAACCATACCTCTGTCATAAATTCTTTTTCCGATTTCGCAAATTTGCTTTTTGATTTCGTACTCGTTTACCATATAAATCATCCTTTCACTGAGAAATAAAATTGATTTCCTTTTATTGATTTTATTGTACAACCTTAATCACATATTGTCAACAGTTTTTTGTGGTTTTTTGTGGTTTTTTGTGTTATTTTGATAAATAATCCAAAATTTCGGCTATTCCTTCGTTTTGATATGATGACGTAACAAAGATTTTCTCACACCCGGCAAGCTCCAGCCACATTTTTGCCATATCCGTGCGGGCGGAGAGTACGTCCGCCTTGGTAACTATGCCTATAACCTCGCGGTTAGCCATCGGTGCAACGCACGGCGGAAACAGACAATACGGCTCGGTGGCGCTTACGACAAGCCCCACAACGTCCGCCTCGTAGGAATAAAGCGCCAACGCTCTTCCCAGCTCGGGGTTTTCGGCGTATTCGCCCGGGGTATCGATACAAATTTTACCGTAGGAGATATACTGTGTTTTTTCATATTCGATGTTTTTTCCGTTTAAGGCTTGAATAAGCGTGGTTTTGCCCGCCTCGCTTCTGCCGACCAAAATTATGCGCCTGCTCACGTTTTGGTCACATCGCACACGGTAAAGCCCAGTGTTTCCCTTGCGTAATCACACACGGCGCACACCGCCGTTTGCACCTGAGAAACGCTTCCCGTTACAATCAGCGTACCGCTGAAGCGGTCGACAAAGCCTATCTCCGCTCCCGATGACTTTATCGCAATATCGCCCGCGATGATTGCCGTTTCGCTCGGTGTCATCGTAACAATGCCTATTGCCGACTTCGAGTAGTCGATTGTCGGGTCAAGCCCCAGCTTTTTGTATAAAATCGCGTCGGGATTGGCTATCACGTGTGCCAGGGTAATTTGCTTTCCCGGTACGATTTCCTGTATTATGCGCATTTTGTCGCGCAGTGAAAAATCTTCCATATGCTCACCCTCCTATTTTTGCGCGCAAGCCGAAGCTTTCCGCGGTTTTTTTCAGCATTTGCATATGCTCGTCCGCGGGGGTGGGTGCGTCGCCCATAGTATATTCTCTGCCCAGTCCGCGGTACTTGTCCTCGCCGAAGCGATGATACGGTAGCAGGTTTATCTCCTCAACGCGCATTTTCTCACGTGCGAAGCGCGCTATGTCGGCAATTTCCTCCGCGGTGTCGTTAAAGCCGGGTATCGTCGGCACACGCACTATACATTTTTTCGCGTTTTGAGTGATTTTTACGGCGTTTTCCAAAATAAGCGCATTGTCCCGTGTTGTAAACTTTTTGTGCTTTTCTGGGTTAATGTGCTTTATATCCAAAAGGTACACGTCTATATACGGCAGCAACCGCGCAATCGTTTCATACCGCGCAAAGCCCGTCGACTCCACGGCGGTGCTTATCCCGTTTCTTTTTGCAAGCTGTAACAGTGCCTGCGCAAAATCGGGCTGAAGCAACATCTCCCCGCCGGAAAGCGTCATTCCGCCGCCGCTTCGGCGGTAATAGTTAAAATCCTTTAAAACCTCCGCCATAACCTCGCCCGCGGAAACGTCGCGCCCGATTGTTTTGGTGCCGTCCTTCGTTGCCATATTTTCAAGCTCGAAGTTTTGGCTCTCCGGGTTACAGCACCAACGGCACCTCAGTGCACAGCCCTTTAAAAATACAATGGTGCGTATCCCGGGGCCGTCGTGCACGGAATATTTCTGTATATCGAATATTCTGCCCCTGACCTTTGCTATATCCACCTTTCAACAACCTCCGTAATCAGAAGCTTGTTTGCTCCGTTCTTTGTATGATGTCGTCCTGAAGCGAGCGCGACAGCGTCGTAAACAATGCGCTGTAGCCCGCCACTCTTACCACAAGGTTTTTGTACTTTTCGGGGTGCGCCTGTGCGTCGCGCAGTGTTTCGCGGCTTACAACGTTAAACTGCACGTGCATACCCTTGCGGTCAAAATAGCCGCGTATCAGCGACACAAAGTTCCACAGTCCCTCGTCGCCCTTAAGTGCGGAGGGGTGAAATTTCATATTAAACAGCGTACCGTTCGAAGCAATGCCGTGGTCGATTTTCGCCACGGAGTTTGCCGCCGCCGTTGGGCCGTGCGTATCGCGCCCCGCGCACGGCGACACGCCGTCCGCAATGGGAGTGTATGCCCTGCGCCCGTCGGGCGTTGCGCCCGTTTGCGCGCCGAGCGGCACATTTGCCGACACGGGGTACAGCCCCGCCTGGAACATTCCCCCGCGCGGATTTTTGTAATTTTGCAACGGGCGCGTATACACATACGCCGCCTCGCGCGCATACATATCCACCGCGCAGTCGTCATTGCCGAATTTGGGCAGTGCGTTTATATCCTCCAAAAGTCGGGCATACCGTGCACTGCCGCACGCGCTTTCGCGCACGCTTTTGTATATTTCCTTTATGATTTCTTCGTTTAAGGCAATGTTGTCCTTCTCAAGCTGCTTGGCAATTTCAACCGTAAGTTGCCGTGCGTCCGCCGTGTTTTCCTCGCCGCAAAAATCCGCCGCCAGCGCCGCCTTTACCTCGGCAAGCGTATACTTTTTCTGCTCGTACACAAGCGTTTTAACGGCATACAGCGCGTCCGCCATATTTGCCACGCCGAAGCCCTGCGGTCCCGTGAAGTTATACTTTGCGCCGCCCTCTTCCACGCTTTTTCCCTTGCCTATGCAATCCTCCACCATGGAAGCCAAAAACGGAAGCGGCGTGCGCACCGCGTGTGCGCGGTCTATCGCATTGTCGGAATTTACAAGCAGCTTTATGCAATATTCCGTTTGCTTTTTATATGCGTCGAAAAACTTTTCGTATGTATCGAGGGTTTCTGCCTCGCCCGTTTGCACGGAAATTTGCTCGCCCCTGTCTTTTCCGTTTGAAAACACAAGCTCAAGCGGGCGCAGCATATTGAAGAACGCGGCGTCGTGCCAGCCGTCGGTTTTTCCGGGGCATTGCGGCTCGACACAGCCTATAATGCAGTAGTTGCGTGCGTCCTCCTCTTCTATGCCGCGGGCAAGCATTGAGGGAATTATAACCTCGTCGTTATAATATGCGGGCAAGCCCACGCCCGTTCGCGTAACGTGTGCCGCCATAATAAGC
>CAZIQC010000120.1:0-4818 GCA_964541335.1 uncultured Oscillospiraceae bacterium | reverse complement strand
GGCACACTCCTTTACACGCCGCAGAAGGTGCGTAATGGCGGACGGCTTGCATATTGTGTGATTATCGTAAACGGAAAGGGAAAAGATATTATGAAAGCTCTCGGTATGATAGAGGTGTACAGCTTCACAACGGCACTTTGCACGGCAGATGTTATGGCAAAGGCGGCTGATGTGGCTGTGATAGCGTTTGACAGAAACCGTCCCATAAGGACGGATGTGCCCGCTCCATTGGTAATGGAGGTAAAAATAGAGGGCGATACCTCGGCGGTGCGCGCCGCAATCGACGCGGGCAGGGCATATGCCGAAGGTGAAGGAAAGTACATTGTTTCGCACATAATCCCGCGCCCCGACACACAAACGGAAAAAATGGCGTACTTAATGGATATAAACAGAGATAAGTTCAACAAAAAGTTGGTGAAGAGATGAACTCTATAGGTATATTGGAGGTACAGGGGCTTGTTGCCGCAATCAGCGGCTTGGACGCTATGCTTAAGGCGGCACAGGTGCGCGTTATACATACGGAAAAACGTCTCGGCGGAAGACTTGTTACATTTGTTGTTATGGGTCGGGTGTCGGGCGTTAAGGCGGCGCTTGAAGCGGGCAAGGCGGAGGCGGAAAAGCAAGGCGCGGTGTACGGCTGTGAGGTTATCGCAAATCCGCACGGCGAGGTGCTGAAATTCTTTGACCTTGACGCATAGCATAAGGAGGAAATGTCGTGGAAATAAGCGAAATCGAAAAAATCGTAAAAAAGGTTGCCGATGATTACACAAACACGGGCGACGTAAAAATAGGTGTTTCGCAACGCCATATACACCTTTCGCGCGAGCATTTGGACATTCTTTTCGGCAAGGGCTATGAGCTTACCAAGAAAAAAACGCTTATGGGGCGCGAATACGCCTCCGAAGAAACGGTAACGCTTGTAGGTCCGTCGTTAAAAGCGATAGAAAAGGTGCGCGTTCTCGGACCTGTGCGCAAAAACACCCAGGTGGAAATTTCCAGAACGGACACATTTATTCTTAAGGTAAGCCCGCCAGTGCGCCCCTCGGGCGAAATTGCCGGCAGCGAGCGTATGGTAATTGTCGGTCCGAAAGGAAGCGTGTATCTTAAAGAGGGCGTAATAATCGCAAACAGGCACATTCACCTGACGCCCGAATATGCCGCGCGGCACGAAATTGCGGACGGCGATTATGTGGACGTGCTTTGTCACGGAAAAGAAAAAACGACAAAGTTTTACGATGTGCAAATTCGCGTGCGCGATGATTTTAACGTGGAAATGCACATCGACACGGATGACGCAAACAGCGCGGGACTGAAAAACGGAGATATGGTAACGCTTATCAAAAAATAACTAAATTAAGATGTCCCCCGCCGTATCGGCGGCGGGTTCCACTTAATTTTTTCAGTGGGAGTACAATCTCCCACTGAAAACGTTGAATGACGGGGCTAAAGCCCCTTATTGAATCGAATTGAAGCGTCCCGCCGCATATAAGCGGCGGGATTGTTTGCTTTTTCGGCAAGGGGATTATTCCCGCCGAAAAGCGAAAGACGGGGCTTGTGCCCCTATAAAAGCAGAGGAGGCGGCAATATGTTTGCGATAGAGCGGCAAAAGCGCATTACGGAGCTTTTACAACTGCAAGGCGCGGTAAGCGTAAGCAAGCTGAGCGCGGAATTCGGAGTGGCGGAGGAAACCGTTCGCCGCGACCTTGAAAAGCTCGAAAAGCAGGAGAAGCTTTTAAGAACGCACGGCGGGGCAGTTCCCGTGGACGACAACAAGCAAGAGCCTTCCATAGAAAAGCGCAAAAAGCTGAACGTGGAGCAAAAGGCAAGGGTGGCACGCGCCGCCGCGGAAATGATTGTGCCGGGTGATACCGTTTTTTTGGATGCTTCCACAACAACATATTTTATTGCGCGTGAGCTTGTGAATATGCAAAACATTACCGTGGTGACAAATTCCGTGCAAACGATAGACCTTTTAACGGGTATCGGCGGAATACGCGTTATCGGCACGGGCGGCTTGGTAAGCGAAAATCATTCGTTTGTGGGCGGCTTGGCGGAAAGCACCGTGCGCGAGAGATATTTTGCCAACAAGCTGTTTTTCAGCTCGCGCGGGGTTACGTGCGAGGCGGGCATTCTCGACAGTGTTGAGCAGGAATGTGCGATGAAAAAATGTATGATGGAAAACTCGCAAACCAAAATATACGTTTGCGAACATTCGAAAATAGGCAGGGTGGGGTTTGCAAAGCTTGCGTCCTTTGAAGATATAGACTGCTTTGTGACGGACGAGCCGCTGGACGCCGATTTTGCCAAAAAAATAGAGGAAGCGGGAGCAAGGCTCATTTACGCTTAACCGAGCTTTAAGTTACAATCAACCACAAAAGCTTGTCGAAGAGCATAACGTCTTCGACAAGCTTTTGTGTAAGACACCGTAAAAACCGAATGTTTTACGGCAACTTTTTTGTGCGGCTTACCACAAACTGTAGTCCGTAAGCTTGCGGCTTATGCAGTTTGTAATATTTAAGAAAAGGAAATTTACGACAGAGTTAAAAAGCCCTACCGCCGAGCTGAAGCTCCAGTCGAGATTGATAAGCCCCTTTGTGTAAACATAGGTGGAAATAACCTCGGCAACGCTTTTTGTATTATCGTTGTAAAGAAGAATTATTTTCTCGTAGCCTACGCTAAGCACCTGCCCGAGCTTAAGAATAAGCATAATTATAATTGTGGGAAGTATGCCCGGTATTGTTACGTGGAGCATTTGGTCAAACCTGTTTGCCCCGTCTATGGTTGCCGCCTCGTAAAGCGCGGGGTCAAGCCCCGACAGCGCGGCAAGATAAATAATCGACCCCCACCCGATTTCCTGCCATATGCCCGAAATAACGTATACGGGGGTGAAATACTGCGGAAAGTTAAGCATTGAAACGCTCTTTATCCCGAAAAAGCCGAGAAGATAGTTTATTATGCCCGTGTCAAGCGTAAATTCGCGAATGAGGCTGCATATAACCACCAGGGATATAAAGTGCGGCATATAGGTAATGTTTTGAACCACTTTGGCAAAGCGCGGAAGCTTAAGCTCGTTTAAAAGCAACGCCAAAATAATGGGCGCGGGAAAGCCGAATATAATCGAGGCAAAGCTTATGCGCAGTGTGTTCATAAGCACAGTGCCGAAAAACGGACTGCCGAAAAAGTTTTTAAAATGCATAAGCCCCACAAAGTCGCTTCCGAGAATGCCGCGCTGCGGCTTGAAATTCTGAAAAGCGATTACCGCGCCGTACATCGGTATGTAGTGAAACATTATGTAGTACAGCACAACGGGAATAAGAAGCATATAAATTGTGCGATTTTTGCGAAAATCGGTTTTAATGATTTGCATACGGCTTTCTTTATATGCGGCGGTTGTTTTGTTTGTGTTTTGCATTGTTTTCCTCCTTTAACCTTTTACGGCACCTATCATAACGCCTTTTTGGAAATATTTTTGCAAGAATGGGTATACGCACAATATCGGAACGGTGGAAACCACGATAACCGCATATTTTACGGTTGCGCCGATAGCCATTTGGTCGGATGCGTCGGCACTGCCTTGCGTCATACTGTTTGTATCGTTTATAATGAGTATTTCGCGCAAAATAAGCTGAAGCGGGAATTTCTCGCGCGTTTTTATGTAAATGCTTGCGTCAAACCACGCATTCCAGTGCCCCACGGCGTAGTACAGCGTCATAACGGCGATAACGGGCATTGAAAGCGGAATTACAATGCTTACCAAAATTCTTATCGCGCCGGCACCGTCAAGCTTGGCCGACTCCTCCAAGGAATCGGGCAGTGCCATAAACGAGGTGCGCATTATAATAAGGTTGTAAGTGCTTATAAGCCCGGGAAGAATGAGCGACCAGTACGAATTTGTCAGATGATACATTTGCGTGTTGGTAAGATATACGGGAATAAGCCCGCCCGAAAAATACATCGTAAAAACCATCATCATCATCAAGGGCTTTTGCCAGTACAGTCCCTTGCGCGACAGGCAGTATGCCGCAAGCGACGTAAACGCTATGTTTAAGCACACACCCGCAACAACAACGAACAGCGTGTTTAAATATCCCCTGAAAATCATCGGGTTTTTTGCCATAAGCTTATAAGACGCCGTGCTGAAGCCCAGCGGCTTAAGTATCAGCCCCGTGTGCCCGGTGAGAAGTGCGCTGTCCGAAAACGACGCCATTACCACATGCCAAATGGGGTAGAGCATAATCGGGATGAGTAACAGCATAAAAGCAACGTTAAACACATCGAAAAGCTTAATCCTTGATTTCATAAAAATCCTCCTAATTGCGACTGTGCAAAAAAATTCCGCGGAAAAAAATGTCCCGTAAGTCTTACAAATATATAATAACACGGATTTTCCCGTTGTAAATAGACAAGAAATGTACAATGGGACAATAAGCGGAAAGCTCTTTACAAATTTGTTTTTTTTGATATAATATACGGTGTGAGGTGTAATATATGAAGCTTATCAAAAAAAAGCCGAAGCTTGTCGTAACGTGGATTTTGTCCTACTCGATTATATTGATTGTTCCCATTATATGCTCGCTGTATTTGACGAACGGCTATCTCGAAAAAATGACCAAGCAGCTTGAAGAGAATACAGACCTTATAACCGAAACAACGGCGGACAATATAAAAAACGTTTTGACGAGTATACGAAAATATTATGCCGAGGTTGCTTTTAACGACGATTTCGAAAAGCTGCTTTCGACACCGCCCGAAAATATTTCGAAGGACAAGGGCGCACGAAAATTTTTGGAATGGTTCGGCAAAAGCGGCGATTTTCGC
>CAZIQC010000119.1:0-4843 GCA_964541335.1 uncultured Oscillospiraceae bacterium | reverse complement strand
CTTCCGCGCGGAAGCGGCACGGAGTTTGCGTGCGACTGTCCGCAGGAAACCTTGTCGCAAAATTGGCAACGACTTATTATGACACATCTTAAAGAAAAAGAGCACCGCGGCGTGCTGACGGGTGCACCGATAACCGATATAAAAATAACGCTGAAATCGGGAAAAGCACACCAAAAGCATACCGAGGGCGGCGATTTCAGACAGGCGACCTACCGTGCGGTAAGGCAGGGACTGCGCAGTGCGCAATGCATATTGCTTGAGCCGTATTACAATTTTACGCTGACAGTGCCGACGGAATGTGTGGGACGCGCAATGACGGATTTAAACCAAATGGACGCCGAATTTACCCCACCCGAGAGCGCGGGAACGCTTTCGATAATAAAAGGGCGTGCGCCCGCGCAAAAAATGGGGCATTATCAGCAAAGCGTGACGGCATATACAAAAGGCGTGGGAAAGCTTGCGCTTGAAAACGGCGGCTATGACGAATGCCGTGCGGCGCAAGAGGTTATAAAAGACGTGGCATACGATTGCGACGCAGACCTCGAAAACACCGCCGACTCCGTATTTTGCACGCACGGTGCGGGCTACACCGTGGCGTGGAACGAGGTAAAAAATCGGATGCACCTTGAAAGCATATTCGAAAAAAAGGAACAGGCACCCATAACGGCGCAAAGACAGGTGCAACGGCGCACCTGCACCGACGAGGAGCTGATGGCGATTTTCGAGCGAACTTACGGAAAAATAGAACGGAAACTGCCCGAAAAGCTCCAAACGCCAAAGGGCGTCAAGCAACAGAAAAAAGCACCGCAAACGGCAAAAAAACGCGAGGGAAAATACTTGCTTGTGGACGGCTACAATATACTTTACGCACAAGACAAAAGCAAAACGGAGGACACCGCCGACGCAAGGGACGCACTTGTGGAAGCGGTGGGGGATTATATCCTCTTTCACCCGTGCGAGGCGATAGTGGTGTTTGACGCTTACCGTGTAAAGGGCGATGTGCGCCGAACGGAAAAGCGGCGCGGGGTGAACATTGTTTACACAAAGGAAGCGGAAACCGCGGACAGCTATATAGAGCGCGTTTCGAACGAGCTTGGGAAAAAGCATTACGTAAGCGTGGCAACCTCGGACGCGCCGGAGCAGCTTATAATTTTCGGAAGCGGGGCACAGCGCATCCCCGCGCGCGACTTTATAAAAATGCTTGAGGACAATCAAAAGGAAATAGCCGAGCTTGTAAAAAGGCACAACGCCGCCGAGGACATACGGTAGGAAAAAGGGGGGGACAGCCCCCTTTTTTTTCAAAAAACGAAAAACAATGCTTGACTTTTCGAAATACGGGTGATATGATGTTATACTGCATTAAGTTGCATACGTATGCCCGTGCATACGGGGCACTTCCCCGCAAAAGGGCGTACAAGGGCAAAAAAGCTATTAACAACAGTTCTTTTATATTTTGCAATCGTGTGTGCATTCTACACCGCGGTTGCAATGTCGGCGTATTCGCCGCGGTGTATTCCGAGTGCATTCTACACAGGGGTATAGAATATGGAAAGTTGTTGTTCGTCTTGGAAAAATTTTGATAGAGGTGATTTTGTTGAAGCCTATTAAATTAGGAAAAAATGAAAGAATGACCTTTGCGAAAATCGACGAGGTTTTGGAAATGCCGAACCTTATCGATATGCAGAAAAGCTCTTACGAATGGTTTATCCGCGAGGGCTTGCGCGAGGTTTTTCACGATGTAAGTCCCATTTCGGATTTTGCGGGAAATCTTATTCTTGAATTTACCGATTACAGAATTGACGAGCAGCCGAAATATTCCATTGAGGAATGTAAGGAAAGGGATACCAACTATGCGGCACCCTTGCGCGTACAGGTTCGCCTTATAAATCAGGAAACGGGTGAAATTAAGGAGCAGGAAATCTTTATGGGCGATTTCCCGTTGATGACGGAGCAGGGCACGTTTATCATCAACGGTGCGGAGCGCGTTATCGTAACACAGCTTGTGCGTTCGCCCGGCGTTTATTACGAGCAGAAGTACGACAAGGTGGGTAAAAAGCTTGTAAACGCCACGGTTATTCCGAACCGTGGTGCGTGGCTTGAATACGAAACGGATTCGAACGATGTGTTCTCCGTGCGTATCGACAGAACACGTAAGTTGCCCGTAACGGTACTGCTGAAAGCAATGGGGCTTGAAACCGAACCTGAAATAATAAACCTTTTCGGCGAGGATGACAGGCTTTTTGCCACACTTCAAAAGGATACAACCAAAAACCGCGAGGAAGCGCTTTTTGAAATATACCGCAAGCTTCGCCCCGGCGAGCCGCCCACGCTCGACAGTGCAAGCTCGCTCATAAACGGGCTGTTTTTCGACGCGAAGCGTTACGACCTGGCAAAGGTGGGTCGTTACAAATACAACAAAAAGCTTGCCATTACACAGCGTATAACGGGCAAAATCGCCGCGGAAAGCATTGTTGACGAAAGAACGGGAGAAATTCTCGTAAACGCGGGCGACAGAATTACCGAAGCGGCGGCAACGGCGATTGACAACGCGGGCATAGGACGCGTAATTCTCGATTGCGAGGGAAAGAAAATCGTCGTATTTTCAAACAATATGGTTTCGCCCAAGGAATATGCGGGAACAGACCTTTACGACATAACCCACGAAAGAGTGAGAAAATCCGTTCTTGACGAAATAATCGCCGAGGCAAACGGTGACGCAGACACGATTAAAAAGCTTGCCGCAGAACGCATAGACGAGCTTGTGCCCAAGCACATTATAACGGACGATATGTTTGTGTCAATCAACTACTGCTGCAACCTTGCCGAGGGCATAGGCACGGATGACGATATCGACCATCTCGGCAATCGCAGATTGCGCAGTGTGGGCGAGCTTTTGCAAAATCAGTTCCGCATAGGTATTGCACGTATGGAGCGCGGCGTTCGCGAGAGAATGAGTATTCAGGAGCTGGATATAGTAACCCCGCAGTCGCTTATAAATATTCGCCCCGTGGTGGCAACAATAAAGGAATTTTTCGGGTCGTCGCAGTTGTCGCAGTTTATGGACCAAACAAACCCGCTCGGCGAGCTTACTCATAAGAGAAGACTTTCCGCGCTGGGTCCGGGCGGCTTGTCGAGAGAGCGCGCGGGCTTCCAGGTGCGTGACGTTCACTATACGCACTACGGAAGAATGTGCCCGATAGAAACGCCCGAAGGACCGAATATAGGCCTTATCAGCTCGCTTTCGACATATGCGAGAATAAACGAGTACGGCTTTATAGAAGCACCCTACCGCAAGGTTATAAAGGGAGAAGGCATTGTCACCGACGAGATAGAATATATGACCGCGGACACCGAGGATCGCTACGTTGTGGCACAGGCGAACGAGCCGCTTGACGAAAACAAGCACTTTGTGGCAAAGAGAGTTTCCGCGCGTTGCCGTGAAGAAATACTCGAAATTCCGGCAGAAGAAGTGGATTATATGGACGTATCGCCCAAGCAGGTTGTATCCGTTGCAACGGCGATGATTCCTTTCCTTGAAAACGATGACGCAAACCGTGCGCTGATGGGCTCTAATATGCAAAGACAGGCAGTGCCGCTTTTAAAGCCGCAGTCGCCGATAATCGGTACGGGTATGGAATACAAGGCGGCAAAGGACAGCGGCGTTGTTGTGCTTTCCAAGCAGGACGGCTACGTTGACAAGGTAAGCGCAAACGAAATAGTTATCAAGGATAACGACGGTGTGCGCCACAGCTATCATTTGCTTAAGTTCTTAAGGTCGAACCAGGGCACGTGCATAAATCAGCGCCCCATAGTGGAAGAGGGCGAAGCCGTAACCAAGGGTATGATTATTGCCGACGGTCCGTCCACGGATAACGGCGAAATTGCTCTCGGAAGAAACGTGCTTATAGGCTTTATGACGTGGGAGGGCTACAACTACGAGGATGCCGTGCTTATTAACGAAAAGCTTGTGCGTGACGATGTGTTTACCTCCGTTCATATAGAAGAGTATGAGTCCGAGTCGCGCGACACAAAGCTCGGCGCGGAGGAAATTACGCGCGATATTCCCAATGTGGGCGACGACGCGCTCAAAAATCTTGACGAGCGCGGTATAATCCGCGTGGGCGCGGAGGTTCACTCGGGCGATATACTGGTAGGTAAGGTTACGCCCAAGGGCGAAACGGAGCTTACCCCCGAGGAAAGACTGCTTCGTGCGATATTCGGCGAAAAAGCGCGCGAGGTGCGCGACACCTCTCTTCGTGTGCCGCACGGCGAGTCGGGAATTATAGTTGACGTTAAGGTGTTTACCCGTGCGAACAGCGACGAGCTTGCGCCCGGTGTAAACGAGGTTGTAAGATGTTACATTGCGCAAAAGCGTAAAATAAGCGTGGGAGATAAGATGGCAGGTCGCCACGGTAACAAGGGTGTTGTTTCGAGGGTGCTTCCCACGGAGGATATGCCGTTTTTGCCGGACGGCACACCGCTTGACATTGTGCTTAACCCGCTGGGCGTTCCCTCGCGTATGAATATAGGACAGGTTCTTGAGGTGCACTTGGGTATGGCGGCAAGCAAGCTCGGCTTTAAGGTTGCAACCCCCGTATTCGACGGCGCAAACGAGAAAGACATAATGAACCTTTTGGAGGAAGCGGGTCTTTCGCGCGACGGTAAGACGGTGCTCTACGACGGAAGAACGGGCGAGCCGTTCGACAATCCCGTAACGGTGGGATATATGTATTATCTTAAATTGCACCACCTTGTAGACGATAAAATACACGCACGCTCCACAGGTCCTTACTCGCTTGTTACACAGCAACCGCTCGGCGGTAAGGCGCAGTTCGGCGGTCAG
>CAZIQC010000118.1:0-4857 GCA_964541335.1 uncultured Oscillospiraceae bacterium | reverse complement strand
CATTTTCGATTTCATAATTGATTTTTTGTTTTAATTCAAGCAAAAAATCGCTGTTGCGCGGATAGCTTTTAAATGTTATCGTTTCTTTTGCGGTTTCGTCGATTAAGCTTAGGGTTGCTTCTCTTCCAATCAGCCTTTCGAGGTTTTCCAGTGCCGCAACGTCTTGTATCATTTCGCAAAAAACCTTAAGCCTGACGGACGGCAATGCCCCGTTTTTACCCGGATATACCACAAATGCGTCGCCCCCCGGGAAGCCGCCGCAGCTGTCGGTGTAACGGTAAGGGTCGCAATAAAAGCGAGAAAGCTGAGAATAATAAAAATTATACCCCCAGTGCAAGAAACCGCGTATGCCGTATTTGTAAAGCTGTATGCCCAAAATTCTGTTGCGGTAAGACGGCATTGCAAGAAAACGGTTTGCAACATAATCAAACTGACTGCAACAATAATACGCCCACAGGTTCGGCACATTTTCTTTAATAAAGTCGTCAATTGCGGAGGTTGCCACAACGGGCGTATCGACCACGCCTTTTTTGTAAAATTCAATATCGGAGAGCGCGTCTATCACATTGCAACCGTGAAGATATTTTTCGGCGCACTTTTTGGCGCGCATATATCCCTCCAAATCGTCCTTTTTCGGTTCATCGGATATGTGAAAATACGTGTATTGCAAAAATCCCTTTTGAGAAAGAAATTCCTTCAATGCCGGGATAAACTGTGCCAAAAATTCCGAATATTCTTCCGAGGTTGCCGCCGTGCTCCAGCCGAAAAGCTTTACCGCTTTTCCGTTTTCTTCGGCAATAACCTTGGGTGAGGCTTTTGCCCCCCATTGAGTAAACAAATGCGATATTTCAATGTATTCGACACCGTGCTTTCGCATAATGCCTATCCATCTTTCAAGCTTGTCAAAAGAAAAGGTGTAGCTTGTGCCGTTCTTTTTCACATCAACGAGTTGAACCGTCGGGCGCTCCGCACCCACCTCTGTGTCAAGAGGCGGCGTAAGCACCGGGGTAAGCAGCATATTTATACCGTTCTCCCCCGCTGTTTTTATATAGCTTTCGATAAGCTTCCAATGCTTTTCGCAAAAAATATCGATACCGTGCGCGTCGGCAATACAATCGGCATATATCCATTGCGTAAATATGCGCGACGTTTTTTGTGCCGTGGCATTTAAAACCTTTAAATAAAAAACAATTTCTTCGTTTATTTTCTCATTATCGTTGACAAAGGAAACCGTTATCGGATAAGTGCCGCTTTTTATGCTTTCACTCGTTTTTATCGTTACCCATATGCTTCTCCACCGATAAGGCATTACAAGAATCTTTCTGTTCTCGGCGGGGGTCAAAAGGTCGGGGAAAAGCCCCGGCTCTTTTGTTATATAATCGTCATCCTCGGAAAAAGGATATGTGGGCATTTCACAAGGGACGTTTTCCGTAAGATAAAGCTCTGCCCCACAGCCCGTCGGTGTCGATACGTTTACCGCGGCGGGAAAGCACTTTTCCTCCGCCGCTTTAAACGCAATCTGGTAGGAAAGCTCCTCTCCCTTAAGGACGGAGCTTTCCTTATAACCGTCTTTTATATTTTTATCGTTTAAAAAAATTTTTTCCAGTGATGAGCACTGCTTTAATATAATGCTACTCATATTTCCTCACATAATGTAAAATTCGAAGCTTATTGTCTTTTCGTTAATACGGTACTTCGGCATAAGCTGCGGGCCGCAGCTTCCCGAGCCTATTCCCGACACCTTGTAATCTATACGTATATTCGTGAAACCGTTTTTGTACAGCTCGTCGGTATGCATAGCCTTTGTCAAAGCTTCCGCGCTGTATTGCGACACGTTAAACTCAAACTCGCCGTCGGAGCGGAATGTAATTCCGTTTTTCATTTTTAAAAGCTTGGCGCGCGTATGATTGCCGTGCTCTTGCGGCATTACGTAATTAACATACTCGTTTTGCGCACTGCTTTCATACATTCCCATTCGCGCATGGTGGTGCATATCGCAATAGTTTTCACCCTCGCCCATACCGAAATATGTAAAATCGTCATTCGGAACGGGAGATTTAAACTCAAACCCGAGCCGCGGCAAAAATGTATCCAAATCTTCGCGCACATCTCCGTTCAGCGTAACCTTAACCTCGCCGTTTTTGAAAAATTCGTACTCGGCTTTGTATTTAAAAATCGGCATTCTTGCCACACCGGCAAGCGACCCGTTCACCGTTATTTTATTGTTTGCGGCTTCGCAGGAATATACCTTTGAAAACAGCAGGTTCATATTTTCGCCGGCGATGTTATCTCCGTTCACAAGTCCCCATTGGTGTTTAATTTGGCGGTCATTATCGGTGGGGGCTTTCCAAAGCGTCAGCGCAACTCTTGAAGCAAGCTGTTCTTCCCCGTTTTTTACAAAGCTTTCAAGCGTGCCGTAATGCCTGTTGAATATATAACGGAAGCCATCGCCCTCAATATAAAAGCGTTCCGAATCTTCGCGGATGGCTTGCACGGGCGTGCTTGTTGTAATGCTTTTAACCTTTACAGGCAACTCGTGCTGTTTTTTTGCACGTTCGTTACCGTTTTTATCGATAAGCGTTATATTTAAGTATGCGCCGAACTCACATTCCGTCGGGATTGAAAACGGCATATCGAGCACCGCTTGTTTATGAGGCTCGACAGACAGACGACACAGCTTTTCTTCTTTTACACCGTTATCGACATAAAGCTGTATTTTTATTTCAAATTCGTTAAGGTCGGTAAAATCATATTCGTTTTTAACGGTAATTTTTCCGTTGTCGTACTCCGTGTCAAACTGCTGATAGGTGTATTTTACCTCAAGCGACCCGGCTTTCAGGCTTCTGTCGGAAAATACCATACCGTCACAGCAGAAATTTCCGTCGTGCGTTGCTTCGCCGAAATCTCCGCCGTATTTTTGTATTCCGTCCTCCGTTGCAACGTGATCCGCCCATTCCCAAATGCAACCGCCGATAAGCTTCGGGCTTGACTTGAACGCTTGCATATAGTCGGCAACATCTCCGGGGCCGTTGCCCATTGCGTGCGAATATTCGCACATAAAGAGCGGCAGCTTCTTCTTTTCGTTATTTGCATATTCAAGCAGGTAGTCTGTTGTTACATACATTCTCGAATGAACGCCCACCTTGCTGTCGTCGCCCTTTCGCGAAGCGTCTTCGCAATGTATAAGTCGCGAATTGTCGCGCGATTTTGCCCACTCTATCATATTTTCGTGATTTTTCCCGTAGCCGCTTTCGTTGCCGGTTGACCACATTATAACGCACGCGTGATTTTTGTCGCGCTCAACAAGTCGCTTCATTCTTTCAAGGAACATATCGCGGAAATTCGGGTTCATACAAGGCCAAATCGGGTCTTCCACATCGTAGGGGCAGGTGGTTGTTCTGTGCCTTGTAGCGTAGCCGTGCGTTTCCAAATCAGCCTCGTCGATAACGTAAAAGCCGAGTTCGTCGCACATATTCAAAAATTCGGGTGTGGGCGGATAGTGCGATGTGCGAATTGTATTTATGTTAAGCTCTTTCATCAGTGTAAGGTCGCGCAAAATATCCTTTTGCGACATTGTCCAACCGTTTTGCGGGTTTGTGTCGTGATGATTTACGCCGCGAAGCAGTACGGGGGTTCCGTTAATCAACAGCTCGCCCTTATCGGAGGTTTTAATCTCGCGCATACCAACCTTTATCGGGATAAATTCCGTTTTGCCCTTTATTACGACGGTGTAAAGGTGCGGCTTTTCCGCATTCCACAGCACGGGTTTTGTTAAGTCGGCGATTTTGTCGCCGTCATAAATCTCGTAGTTTTCCGCGTCGGCAACAATGCTTTTCATATCGGCTTTTACGAAAACGTCGCGAACGTGATTTTCCTCTCTCGAAAGCAAATACACATCGCGGAAGATACCGTTGCAACGCAAAAAGTCCTGATCCTCCAAATAACTGCCAACACACCACTTTAAAACCTTGGCTGTGACGGTGTTTATACCGTTTTTTACATAATGCGTGATGTCAAATTCGGCTTGCATATGCGAGCCTTGAGAAAACCCGACATATTCTCCGTTTATGTACAAAAACAGACACGACGAAACACCCTCGAACACAATATACGTTTTACGTTCCGTCCACAAGCCGTCTATAACAAACTCCCGCTCGTAAACACCGCAGGGGTTATCGTCCGGCACATAGGGTGCTTCTACCGGGTGCGGATAGTTAACGTTTGTGTAATACGGCTTTTCATAGCCTGTGTTTTGCCAACACGACGGCACCGTGACGCTGTCCCAAGCGGTTACGGCGTGCTGTGCGTCTATATCTCTTTTAAAATAGGCGAATTTCCACTTTCCGTTCAGCAGCTTATAATAAAGCGAGCTTTCCTTATTCCCGGCAAGAGCCTTTTCCAAAGAATCGTAGGGAATATAGTACGCCCTTTCCTTTTCTCTGTTTTCGCTTGTTTTGTCGAATTGTTCATATATACGCATAGCTTTCTCCCTTCAAGACTTGTATTTTTCTTCATATTATCATATAAATTTTCTTTTGTAAACAGACAAAACATATAATTTTCGGGACAATATGCGCACTTTTCGGATAAATGCACATATTGTCCCGCACAAAATACAAAAGAGAAGACTGTGTTGAGCCTTGCCCTATTTATTTATGATTTCCCTTGCCATATCGCAAAGCTCATCCGCAGACAGCTTACCGTTAATCTGCATTAAAAGATAATGCACATCGTCCTTTTCCCACGATACGCTCTGCACCTCGCTGATTTCAACCCCTGACGAACCGTAGCTGAATACCAGTTCACCGTTTGCCTCGGCTTTTTTATCCTCATCGGTCAGCTTATAATCGGGCGGAA
>CAZIQC010000117.1:0-4907 GCA_964541335.1 uncultured Oscillospiraceae bacterium | reverse complement strand
CACCGCGCAAATATCCTGGAGCGCGCCTGCGGGCGGCGCAATTTCGATTGAAAACGGCACTGACGGCGCGGTTGCGCGCGTTACGCGCCCAAGCACCGCCGACGCGGACGTTACGCTTACCGCGGCGGTTACGTGCGGCTCTTGCACCTTGACGGAGGACTTTGCCTTTACGGTTAAGTCGCTTGCGGGAATAGGCGCACAGGTTGAAGCGGCAAAGGAAAGCGAAAATGCCGACGGCACGGTGAACGTTTCGGTTGAATTAAAATACAGCGGCACGGACTATACAGAGGATACCGAAATTACCCTCCACGCCTTTGCGATAAATTCCGTCACCGGGGAGATAACGGCGCGCGCCGCCGATACGCAAACGACCGCCTCTTCCGACAAATACAAAACGCTTACCTTCAAAATCGAAAATTTCGACAAAAAGGGCGGCGACAAAACGCAGTATTTCCTGTGGGATAAGGACGGCAAGCCGCTAAGGAATATGCCCCCCGCAAAGGTGACGGAATTTTCCGTGACAAGAAAGGTTACGTCGGTTACGCTGAGCTGGAACGGCACGGGCATTGACGACAGAAACGCCGTGGACTGCTACGCCGTTTACCGCGACGAAAAGCTTATCGGCGTAACGGAGGACACAACCTACACCGACACCGCGGCGGCAGACCTTAAGGAGCATACCTACGGCATTGCGGCAATCGATTTAAACGACAACACCGGCGCAACATATGAAAAGGACAAGGTATCGTCGCTTAAAATGTTTACGTATGCGTTGGGCGTTTCCGCGGAGGACGAGGAGGAGTACTCGCTCGTATCGAAGCACAACCCCTCGCGCGGAAACGTGCAGTATACCACCGTGGAGGATAAAAACAACGTGACAAGCGGGTGCGTTTACGCCGCGGCGGGAATAGAGGCGTGCTTTGCGGCAACGAAAACGGACACGGACTATTCTTTCTGGGAAGAGGGCGGCATTACCGCCGACGACCGCGGGCTTGTTTTGCGCGTGACGTATCTTGACACAAAGGGCGGCATTATGCTTTTTTACAACAGCGTAAGCGACGGTGCCACAAAATCGAAATACGTAACGGATATGAACAACACGCGCCTGTGGAAAACGGTTACGATTGAAATAGACGACGCAAAGTTTGTGCGCGGGTCGTCCGTGTCGGACTTTAAGCTCGTGGGCAAAAAAAGCTCGACCGAGAACGACTTGTACATAAAGAAGGTTGAAATTATACAAAAGGACAAGTATTGATCTATCGTTCGGCGAAAAAATGCGCCGTCGGGCAGACGCGGCTTCGGAGGCTGTATGAATTATGAAGCGATTTAAACTTAACGGAAAAATCTTTACGGGCGGCTTTGCTTTAACGCTTGCCATTGCTTTTTTGGCGATATTCGCAATTCCCGCGGTAAGCAGTATTGTATTTTTGCAAAGCGGAAAAACCGCCGCAATAAAAGAAATAGAAAAAGGCGACAAGCTGATTTTGAGCGCGGTTCACAGCTATATCGACAAGGAAGTTTCGCAAACGGCGCCGTTGGCGGCGTCCGTTGCGAAAACGGGCGCGCTGAAAACCTTTTCCGACTCGGTGCGCGGCGGCGAGCCGCACGGGGAAACCGTTGTCAAGGCGTACAAGCTGGCGGAGACTTTAAAAACCTTTATGGCGGACAATTTGCAGGCGGAGGAAATTTACGTTTCTTTAAACGGAGAAGACTGCGTGGTTTCCTCGGTAATGCTTGAAACAAGGCGGGGCTTTTTCGAAAAAACGTATGCAAAATCCGAGCTTGATTACGAAAAATGGTGCGCATTGCTTGACAGGCAAGCCTACGGAAGGTATGCCCTGATACAAAGCGGCGGGGAAAGCTGCATCGACTTTTTCTACAGCACGGAGTTTTTCGAAAATGCGCCCAAGGCTTCGGCAACGGTTGCGGTGCGCGTTTCGCGCAGGCATTTTGCCGACTATATATCCACGGTGTACGATTTCGATATGAAGAGCCTCTACATTGTGGACAAGAACGACACCACCGTGCTCAAATACGGTGCGGAGAACCTGCCGCGCCTAAGCTACGACGATATAGAAAGCTATGCCAAAAGCGAAAAGAAAAACGGCTATATGCTTACGTCGCTTAAGGCGACAAACAACTGGAAATATGTGCTTTGCACGGATAATGCCCTTATCGACAGGAAAATATACTTCAACAAGCTTGTTGCGCTTTTGAGCTTTGTGAGCTATTTGGTGGCGTTGGCGGTGTTCTTGGCGGTGTTTTTCGTGAAAAACCTGCTCCCCGTGAAAAGAATTTTCGGGCTTATCAACAACGAGGTAAAAAACAAGTACGAATTTTTGGAGAACATTACGCGCGAGTACGGCACATACAGAGATTACCGCGCAAGGTATCAAAAGGCGAACAACGAGGAACGCCGCGAAGCCTTTTACAACGGACTGGTGTCTTACCGAGAAAGCGCGGAAAAAATCAAGCAAAAGGCGCAGAGCGCGGGCGTGGAGCTTTTGTCGGACGAGTTTGCGGTTTTGCTTATCGATATTTACAATTTCGAGCGTCTGTTCGAAAACGACGGTGTGGACGAGGACGAAAAGTTCAAAAGTGCGTGCTTTATCGTTAAAAACATTTTCGAGGAAATTTTCGAGCCTTTGGGAACGGCGTATATCTTCCGCAAAAACGATTGCTCGGTGTGCGTGCTCAACTTTAAGGAAGCCGCGCCCGACTGGAAAGAAAGCGTGCGCCAATGCATAGATTATGCGAAAAAGGTTATCGAGGAGCATTTCGATATGTGCTTTTCGATAGATATAAGCAAGCTTTATCACGGGGCGGACAAGGTCGGCGGTGCATATAAAGAGGCGCTTATGTTAAACGAGCAAACACGTTTTTACAGAACGGGGGAGATTGCTTTCAGCAAGGATATGTACAACGAGGGCGCACATATGGAAATTGCGCCCGAAATAACGGACAATTTTGTGCAAACGCTTCGCGACGGAGATGCGCAAACGGCTGTCGACCGGCTCGAAAAAATGGCGGAAGCCGCCGTTCTCAAAAGCACAAGCATTAAAGACGATTTTATGCTGTTTGCCGTTAAAATGATAAACGTACTTGAGAACGCCCGCGGCGAAAACGGCGAAAAAAGCCGCGAAATTCGCGATATTGTAAACCGTATTTTAAAATTTGACACCTATGAGCAATGTATGAGCGAGCTTAGGGAGCTTACGGTGTGCGTTTGCAACGAATTTTCCGCCAAAAAGGAAGAATTCATCGAGGAGGTAACGCCCACCAAGGCGGAGCAAATTGTTGAAAACGTGAAAAAATACGTAGATGAGAATTTCGGCAACCCGTCGATTTGCCTTACCGGAATAGGCGACTATTTGGGATATGCGCCGTACTATATGGCGCGAACCTTCAAAAACGCCACGGGGGAGGGCGTGCCCGATTATATAAGCCGCTATCGCATAAGCAAGGCAAAGGAGCTTTTGGCGCAGGATTGCAAAATTCCGATTTCGAGGCTTTATCAAATGACGGGCTTCGGAAGCGAGAGAACTTTTATGCGCGCGTTTATGCGCTATGAAAATATTTCCGTGGGAGATTACAAAAAGCTTATAAAGAAAAAACGCTGACAAAAAATAAATATGACAGCATTTGAAAAATAACGGACAATTTTGTCGCTTGCGCGACATAGCAGCCCGTGATAAACTGTTTAAAAATATGCGGTAAAAGGAGTTTTACACAATGACTGATGTTGCAAAAAAGAAAAATGTCGAAAAGGGAGAGTCGTTTTTCAAAAGACTGAAAAAGGACCTTGTGAAAAATAGGGCGCTTTACCTTATAGTTTTGTTGCCGGTGATATATTATCTCGTATTTCATTACCGCCCTATGTACGGGCTTATAATAGCGTTTAAAAACTATGTCCCCACACTCGGCATTTCTGGAAGCGCTTGGGTGGGACTGCGCCACTTTAAAACGTTTTTCGGAAGCACGTTCTTTTTACGCCTTCTCGGAAACACTTTCAGAATAAGTCTGTTTTCGATATTGTTCGGCTTTCCCGCGCCGATACTTTTGGCACTGCTTATAAACGAGCTGTCGAACAAGTATTTTGTTAAAACGGTGCAAACGGTTACATACCTGCCGCATTTCATTTCATTGGTGGTATTGTGCGGACTTATTAAAAGCTTTACCGGCACGAACGGACTTATAACAAACCTTATTGCGGGCTTTACGGGCGACACAACCTCGCTTTTGATGCGCCCCGAGTGCTTTACCGCGGTGTACGTTATTTCAAACATTTGGCAGGAGGTCGGCTGGGGGTCGATAATCTATTTTGCCGCACTTACGAACATCGATTCGTCGCTTTACGAGGCGTGTGAGATTGACGGCGGCGGCAGACTGCGCCAAACGTGGCACGTTACCCTGCCCGGCATTTTGCCGACGATTATCATTATGTTTATTATGCGCATAGGCAGTATACTTAACCTCGGCTACGAGAAAATTATTCTTCTTTACAACGAGCTTACCTACAGCACCGCAGACGTTATTTCAACCTATGTTTACAGAAAAGGTCTTTTGGAAAACAGCTACAGCTACGCCGCGGCGGTGGGACTTTTC
The DNA here is from genome assembly GCA_964541335.1 of uncultured Oscillospiraceae bacterium. GTDB lineage: Bacteria > Bacillota > Clostridia > UMGS1883 > UMGS1883 > UMGS1883. Next base: position 302 of record CAZIQC010000117.1, on the reverse strand, counting down.
AATTCGGTTGTAAACATTATATTCCTGTACACGTTTAACACAATCAGCCGAAAATTTACCGACACAAGCTTGTGGTAAGGCTTGCATAATTTTATGATGAGGTGTTTTTATGAAAAAAAAGAGTCTTTCGAGAAAAATATTCCTTGCGGTCGATGTGCTCATAATGCTGGCACTCATTGTTTTGTGCCTTTATCCGATGTTGTATGTGGTGTTTGCCTCGCTCAGTGATTCGGGCAGGCTGATGGCACATTCGGGCTTTTTTTTTAAGCCCGTGGGGCTTAATTTCGCTGCGTACAATTCCG
>CAZIQC010000116.1:0-4916 GCA_964541335.1 uncultured Oscillospiraceae bacterium | reverse complement strand
TCTTTAAGTAATCCGTCATTGAAATACAGCCGTTTTCGCCGACGACAATACCTTTTTCCCATCTTGTTCCGAACGTCGGACCGGAAATAAAAGTATCAACCTGGAACGTCATATTTTTCTGAAGTAAATAATCCGTTGTCGTTTCCATCCAAGGTGCTTCAACTTCTATCATACCCGTTCCGTGGCACGGACCGTATACGAAATTCTTTGCAAGACCCGCTTCCTCGTAAAGCTTATAGAAATCCTTTGCCACATCGCTTGCAATAACACCCGCCTTGAGTCTGTCCACCGTCCAGTTGTGTGCTTCAAGGCAAAAATCGACAATTCTTCTTCTTTCTCCCGTGAGCTTGCCCATAACCACGGGAAGTCCGATTGCGGGAGAGTATCCGTCAATCTTTGCTGATAAGTTAAGCTGAACAATATCGCCCTTGTTTATCGTTCTGTAACCCGAGCGGCTTATTGCGTGGCTGGTGGATTTTTCGCTGAATACGTACATCGGCAAGCCCTCATACTCAGCACCTTCTTCGTAAATAACGCGTTGTGCAATTCCCACCATTTGAAGCTCCGTTACGCCGGGCTTAAGGTTGCGAATAACCTCATCCGTTGCCAAATCCACAATTCTGAAGCCCTCCTTAATGCAGGCAAGCTCGTTTTCGCTCTTAATTTGGCGCAACTCAACCATAATATCGTTACATTTTGTAATTTCCGCCTTGGGGAAGCTGTTCTTAAGTCCCTCATAGATCGGGAGCGTGCACTCAACATAACTGCCGAGACCGATTTTAATGTTTTCACCCGTTACGCCTATTGCCTTGAAAACATCGGCAAATGTGCTTGCTTGAAGCTCCGGATATGAAGGATCCGCCGATTCTCTAAACTCTCTCAGGCAGAAAATTTTATCCATTTTCGCAACATCCTGTGCAAAGATAATGCACTCCGGTCCAACCATAAGTGCGGCATCGCCGTTGGCGGCAATCGCAACGCCTGCGCGTTCGAAAAGCGGCCAAAAGCCCGAAAAATAACGTGCGTTTGCATAGTCGGATTCCGTGGAACACACGACCATTACGTCCAGTCCTTTTTCCGCAACAAGCTTTGCGGCTTTTTTCACTCTTTCCTTGTACTCATAATCGGGAATACAAATTCTTGACATAATCCAACAACTCCTTTTTGTTTTAATTATATAACACAAGACTTGATTTGTATTTGGACAATATTAAATAGTTTTTACATAATATTAAATTTGTTTAATATTATGTAAGCTATTGAAATATTCGAAAAAAAGTGATAAAATGAAATTCGTCAATCAAGCATTTATCGGAGGGTTCGCTATGAAATTCAAACTGAAGCGGTTTGAAACCGCTCTCACCGTTTCCCGAATCGCAAACATACACTATTTTGAATTTGCCAAACAATATCATACCTTTAAGGACACGCACCCGTTTCGCGAGCTTTTATACGTTGACAGCGGCTTTATAAACGCGCAGTCCGAAAGCTTTTGCGGCAAAATAAGCGAAAATCAACTGATAATTCACCGTGCGGACGAAGTTCATTCTCTCTCCTGTCCCGAAAACGATGCCGCCGACGTTATCATTATCGGTTTTGAGTGTACCTGCCCCGAGCTTGACAGCTTCTCGTCCTTTCCCGCAACTCTTTCCGACGGACAAAAAAGGCTTCTCACGGAAATAATCAAAGAGGGGCGAAGCGTTTTTATGCCGCCCTATGATGTGCCCAATCAAAAAGATATGAAAAAACGGCGGGATTATCCTTTCGGCGCGGACCAAATGATAAAAATAAAAATCGAAGCACTTTTAATCGAGCTTGTGCGCGAACGCTCCGGTGTGGCGTCAATCGAAAGCGACGAAATCTCGGACGATAAAATTCGAGAAATAAAACTCTATTTGCAAAACAATTTCAAAGAAAAAATTCGCTTGTCGGAAATATGCTTTTTGTTCGGAACGAATAAAACCACCCTTTGCCAAACCTTTCGCAAGGCCTCGGGTGAAACCGTTATTTCGTTTGTGAACAGATTAAAAATAAAAGAAGCAAAGCGTCTTATGCGAAGCGGCAATTACAACCTTACGGAAATTTCGGAAATCGTCGGCTTTTCCACGGTGCATTATTTCAGCCGAATTTTCAAGCAATATGAAAACCAATCTCCCACAAGCTATATCAAAACCGTAAAATCAAGACTTATGCTGTAGCCTATTGCGAAAAAAACGCCGAAAGCTTTTTTGCTTTCGACGTTTTTTGTTTAAACAAGGGTTTCCAAATTTTTGCGTATTGCCGCTATAAACTGCGCCGAGTTTACCGTTGTGGGTGTTTCGCCCTCCCACAAAAGCGACAAATCCTTTGTAAGCACACCGCCCTCAATAGTGTCGATACACGCTTTTTCGAGCTTGTCGGCAAAGACGCAAAGCTCGGGCGTTTCGTCAAGCTCGCCGCGCTTTCTCAGTGCGCCGCTCCAGGCAAATATCGTTGCTATCGGGTTGGTGGAGGTTTCCTCTCCCTTTAAGTATTTGTAATAATGGCGCGTAACCGTACCGTGTGCGGCCTCATACTCAAAATTTCCGTCGGGGCTTACGAGCACGCTCGTCATCATCGCAAGCGAGCCGAACGCCGTCGATACCATATCGCTCATAACGTCGCCGTCGTAATTTTTACACGCCCAAATATATCCTCCGCGACTTCTTATCACGCGTGCCACCGCGTCGTCTATCAAGGTATAGAAATACTCTATGCCGAGCTTTTCGAACCGTTCTTTATATTCCTTTTCGTAAATCTCTTGGAAAATCAGCTTAAAGGTTTGGTCATATTGCTTTGAAATTGTGTCCTTTGTCGAAAACCACAAATCCTGCTTCGTATCGAGAGCATACTCAAAGCAAGAGTGCGCAAAGGATATTATCGAGCTGTCCTTATTATACTGCCCTTGCAATACTCCGCCGCATTCGAAATCGTATATTTCTTTTTTTGTGACGCTTCCGTCCTCCGCAGTAAACACAAGCTCCGCCTTGCCCTTCTTTTCGGTGCGTATTTCCTGCGCCTTATAAATATCGCCGTAGGCGTGCCTTGCTATCGTTATGGGCTTTTCCCAGTTTTTTACGACGGGGCTTATACCTTTTACAAGTATCGGCGCACCGAAAACCGTTCCGTCCAAAACAGCACGTATTGTTCCGTTCGGGCTTTTCCACATTTCTTTAAGCCCGTACTCCTCCACGCGTTGCGCGTTGGGCGTAATCGTTGCGCACTTAACGCCTACGCGGTATTTTTTTACCGCCTCGCCCGCCTCGTACGTTACGCGGTCGTCGGTATCGTCGCGGTGCTTTAAGCCCAGGTCGTAGTATTCCGTGTTAAGCTCAACAAACGGGCAAATAAGCTCATCTTTAATCATTTGCCACAAGATGCGCGTCATCTCGTCGCCGTCCATCTCAACGATTTTATTTTTCATCTGTATTTTAGCCATTGATTTTCATCCTTTCAGCATAGTAATTCATCAAGCACCCGTCAAGGATTATTTGCCGCTCGTCATCTGTAAGATTTTGTATGTTCAGCTTAAGCGTGCTCGTTTTTTTATCCCTTGTAATCACGGTTGCGTTTACCGTTGCCGTGCCGTTTTTGATTGCTTGGCGTATATTCGGCACGAATATCCAATCGCCGTCGCTGTGTGAAAATTTTGTTTCTTTATCTATCGTAAACGGCAAAATTCCCCAGTTTATGCAATTTGAACGGTATCTTTTTGTTGCATACTCGTAGCATATGTTGCCCAACCCGCCGAGCACCTTTTGACAGCTTGCCGCTTGCTCGCGCGCAGAGCCGTCGCCCGGCTTCTTCGCAAAAATGCAAGAGCCGATTTGCGTCCTTTCGGCAAGCGTTTCATCGCCCAGGGCTTTAAACACATCCATAACCTCATTCGGGGTATTTCCCGCGGCATTTTGTGCTTCAAGTGCGGATATTGCCTTGCTTCTCTCAACATATTCGGGCACACGGCGCGACAGCGCAAATTCCGACAATCGAAGCGGATTTGACCTGTAGCTCGACGTTTCGCCCGAGGGAATAAGCTCATCGGTTGTTGTTACGTCGTCGTGAATAACCGCCGCGAGCCTGAGAAGCACATTTTCCCCGAGGGGACGCATCTTGGGCCAATCGGTAATATTCGGACCGAAGCGAAGCTCCGCTTTTTCATCGGGGCAACAAAATCCGTTATACACGCGCTTTTCATACACTCCCTTGTCAAAGCTGTATTCGTAATCGCTCTTTTCGTAATCAATATCCGTTGCCGCGGTAAGCACACCGCCGCAAGCCGCCGTTGCCGCTATCGAGCGCGCATCCATCAATGCAACGCCGCTCAGCTGTCCGTCGGACGGCTTCGACCCCTCTCTGTTCGGGAAATTGCGCGTTGTATGCCGTATCGAAAGTGCATTGTTCGACGGAACGTCGCCCGCACCGAAGCACGGACCGCAGAAGCACGGCTTAAATATCGCACCGGCTTCAAGCAGAGCTTGCTGTGCACCGTTTTTAAGCAGTGACAAATTTATCGGCACGCTTGACGGATACACGCTCAGCGAAAAATACCCGTCCCCGCAGCTTTTGCCGCGCAAGATGTCCGCCGCCTCGCATATGCTTTCAAACATACCGCCGCTGCACCCGGCTATAACGCCCTGGTCAACCCTTACTCTGCCGTTTTGTATTTTATCCCTAAGGCCAAAGCGCACATTTTTGCCGAACTGTTCTTTTGCTTTTGTTTCAATATCGTTAAAAATATCCTCCGCGTTTTCACACAGCTCTTTTATCGTATAAACGTTTGACGGGTGAAACGGCATTGCAATCATCGGCTCTACCTTTGCAAGGTCTATCACCACCGCGCGGTCGTAATACGCGCCGTTTTCCGCCTTGATTTCCTTATACTCGTTCTCGCGCCCGTG
>CAZIQC010000115.1:0-4923 GCA_964541335.1 uncultured Oscillospiraceae bacterium | reverse complement strand
AAGATATGATTCCGCGCTACCGCACAATGAAGGGCTGTATGGTAACTCGCAAGGCCGGCTGGGACACCCACGGTCTGCCCGTGGAGCTTGAGGTGGAAAAGCTCCTCGGACTTGACGGCAAGGAGCAAATAGAGCAGTACGGGCTTGAACCCTTTATCGATAAATGCAAGGAAAGCGTGTGGAAATACAAGGGTATGTGGGAAGACTTTTCGCAAACGGTCGGCTTTTGGGCTGATATGGACGACCCCTACGTAACCTATGACAATAACTTTATCGAGTCCGAGTGGTGGGCTTTAAAGCAAATTTTCGACCGCGGTCTTTTGTATAAGGGCTTTAAAATAGTGCCTTATTGCCCGCGTTGCGGAACGCCGCTTTCCTCGCACGAGGTGGCTCAGGGCTACAAGTGCGTTAAGGAGCGGTCGGCGGTTGTGCGCTTTAAGGTTAAAGACGAAAACGCATATTTCCTTGCGTGGACAACCACCCCCTGGACGCTCCCGTCAAACACGGCTCTTTGCGTAAACCCGACCGATACCTATTGCAAGGTTAAAGCGGCGGACAAAAGGGTGTACTATATGGCGGAAGCTCTTTTGGACAAGGTTTTGGGCACGCTTTCCGAAAACGACGAAAAGCCCTATGAAATACTGCAAACTTTTTCGGGAAAAGAGCTTGAGTATAAGGAGTACGAGCCGCTGTTCGATTGCAGTGCCGAGGTTTGCGCAAAGCAAAACAAAAAAGCGTTTTTCGTAATGTGCGACGATTACGTTACAATGTCTGACGGTACGGGAATTGTGCATACCGCGCCCGCCTTCGGCGAGGACGACGCGCGCGTCGGCAGAAAATACGACCTGCCCTTTGTTCAGCTTGTCGACGCACACGGCAATATGACGGAGAACACCCCCTTTGCGGGCTTGTTTGTAAAAGACGCCGACCCCAAGGTGCTTGAAAATCTCGACGCACGCGGTCTGCTTTTCTCCGCGCCCAAGTTTGAGCACGACTATCCGTTCTGCTGGAGGTGCGACACACCGCTTATCTACTATGCGCGCGAGTCGTGGTTTATCAAAATGACTGACGTGCGCGACGACCTTATAAAAAACAACGCAACAATCAACTGGATTCCCGAAAACATCGGCAAGGGGCGCTTCGGCGATTGGCTCAAAAACGTGCAGGATTGGGGCGTAAGCCGCGACCGCTACTGGGGCACGCCGCTCAACATTTGGCTTTGCGAATGTGGGTGCAAGCACGCAATCGGCTCTATTGAAGAGCTGCGCGCCATGTCGGACGATTGCCCCGAAAATATAGAGCTTCACCGCCCGTATATTGACGGCGTAACGATTAAGTGCCCGTCGTGCGGAAAGAAAATGCACCGCACCAAGGAGGTAATCGACTGCTGGTTCGACTCCGGCTCAATGCCGTTTGCCCAGTGGCACTATCCCTTTGAAAACAAGGAAATTTTCGACAAAAACTTCCCCGCCGACTTTATAAGCGAGGCGGTTGACCAAACGCGCGGCTGGTTCTATTCGTTGCTTGCAATATCAACGCTGATATTCAACAAAGCACCGTATAAAAACGTTATCGTTCTCGGTCACGTGCAAGACGAAAACGGACAAAAAATGTCCAAATCCAAGGGCAACGCCGTAGACCCGTTCGACGCGCTCGAGCGGCACGGGGCGGACGCAATTCGTTGGTATTTTTATTCCAACAGCGCACCGTGGCTGCCCAACCGTTTCCACGCGGCGGCGGTTGACGAGGGACAGCGCAAGTTCCTGGGAACGCTGTGGAACACGTACGCATTCTTTGTGCTTTATGCAAATATCGACAATTTCGACGCAACAGTGCACACCCTCGAATACGACAAGCTCTCCGTTATGGACAAGTGGCTTATATCAAAGCTCAATTCGATTGTGAAAACCGTGGATAATAACCTTGCCGACTATAAAATTACGGAAACGGCACGCGCCCTTTCGGAATTTGTCGACGAGCTTAGTAACTGGTACGTGCGCCGAAGCCGCGAGCGCTTCTGGGGCAAGGAAATGACCGAGGATAAAGTAAACGCCTATATGACGCTGTACACAGCACTCGTAACCCTCTCAAAAATATGTGCGCCGATGATTCCGTTTATGGCGGAGGATATATACCGCAATTTGGTTTGTTCGATTGACAAAACCGCCCCCATCAGCGTGCACCTGTGCGATTTCCCGCAATATGACGAGGCACATATTCTGCCCGAGCTTGAAAGCAATATGGAAACCGTGCTCGACATTGTGGCGCTCGGCAGAGCCTGCCGTAACGCGGCAAGCATAAAGAACCGCCAGCCCATAGGGAAGATGTACGTAAAAGCAAGCGGCACGCTTGAGCATTTTTACACGGATATTATCTCGGACGAGCTTAATGTAAAGGAAATCGACTTTACTGACAGCGTGCGTCAATGCACAACATATTCGTTTAAGCCGCAGCTTCGCACCGTAGGTCCGAAATACGGCAAGCAGCTCGGTTTCATACGTCAATATCTTTCCGAAATCGACGGCAACGCCGCAATGGACACGCTCAACGAAAAGGGCTGTCTTGAGTTTGACGCAAACGGTGTAACTGTTACTCTCACCGAAGAAGATTTGCTGATTGAGGCGGCACAGGTTGAGGGCTTTGCCTCGGAAAGCGGAAACAACATCACCGTTGTGCTCGACACGCGCCTTACGCCCGAGCTTATCGAGGAGGGCTTTGTGCGCGAAATTATCAGCAAGCTTCAAACAATGCGCAAGGACGCAGGCTTCGAGGTTATGGATAATATACGCGTGTATATCTCGGGCAACGAAAAAATTGCCGATATTACAGCGCGCAACGCCGCGCAAATTCAAGGCGACGTGCTCGCAAAGGAAATTGTTGCGAATGAAAGCGTTCCTTTTGCAAAGGAATGGAGCATTAACGGCGAAAAGGTAATGCTTGCCGTGGAAAAGCTGTAATAAATCAAGCTCGCCCGCAAAGCACCTCATCCACCGCAAGCAAATACTGATTAAATCAATTTTCAACAATCCCCCGGTTGCTTTTCGGCTTCCCTTAGGCAAGGAAGCCGAAAAGCGCAAAAAAAGCCCTCCTTGCCTAAAGGAGGGTAGCGTAGCGGCGACGCGGTAGTGAATGACAGTTCGGCGAACTGTCAGAGCTGCGGCGTGACCGAGCGCGCACGCGAGAAGATGGCACGCGTTCCGCGTGACGGGAGGATTTCTTGGAGAAAAGGGCATTTAATCGGTATCTGCCAAAGGGGAAGACTCGGTGCAGGTGACTGATGAGGTGGAACATATATTTTTCGACGGAACGGCGCGACGTAAAAGCTTTTGCTTTTACGTCGCGCTTTTTTGGTGCACGGGTACAAATATTTCGGTTAATAATTGCCGTTATGAACAAATCTGTCACTTGAACGAATATATGCCGTGTGATAAAATTTAACCGTAAACAGGCAGGGCGCGGCGGGGCGTACCCGCGGCAAGCCTTGCCGCCTGACAAAAGGAGTTGGAAAAATGCTTGAATTGAAAGCGTATTTAAACACAACGGACGGACAGCGCCACGAGTATTTGGCAAATACCTCCGTTTCGGAAAAAAACGGCGTGCGCGCCGTGTATATAAACGGCGTTGCGCAAAACAGGCTTGCCCCCGATTTCGGCGCGGGGATAGACGTTACCCTGCCGCCCGTAAAAAGCTATATGGCGGACGTGCGGCATATGGAATGGTGGTGCGGTCCGTTTTTCGGAGAAAAGCTTGCCGATATGCCCGACGAAACGCAAGGGCTTGTATACGAAACGGCAAGCGGCACCTTCGGCGTAATACTTCCCCTTGTGTCCGAAAAGTATAAATGCGTGCTCAAAGGCGGCGAAAATTGCGTAACGGCGCGCATTTTCAGCCGTTGCGACAAGCTTACATATTGCACCGCCCCGGCATTTGTATGTGCCGAGGGGGAAAATCCGTTTTCTCTTTTGGAAAGCTGTGCCGAGTACGCGACCGAAATTTTGAACAACGGTTGCCGCACGCGCGAGAAGCGGCGTTATCCCGAAATATTCGACTATTTGGGCTGGTGCAGCTGGGACGCATTGCAAATTCGCGTAAATGAGGAGGATCTTCTTAAAAAGTGCGACGAATTTAAGCAAAAAAACATTCCCGTAAAATGGGCGCTCATTGACGATATGTGGGGCGACGTGCGCGACTTTTGGGGCGCGGAGTATAAAAACCGCGACGAAATGGGCTACCTTATGCACGCGGCAAAGCTTTATTCCTTTAAGGCAGACCCCAAGCGTTTCCCGAACGGGTTAAAGGCGTGCATAAAAAAGATAAACGAGCGCGGCTTAAAGGTGGGAATGTGGCACCCCACCACGGGCTACTGGATGGGCATTGACCCCGCGGGCGAAATTTTCCGCGACCTTGGCGATTGCCTTATCCAAGCTTCCGACGGAAGCTATGTTCACTCTTACGAGCAGGACAAGGCGTATAAATACTACAGCGCCATTCACGACTATTTAAGCGAAAGCGGCGCGGAATTTGTTAAAATAGATAATCAGAGCATGTCGCGCAAATATTACGAAAACCTTGCCCCCATAGGCACGGCGGCACGCTCGTATCATAAGGCGATGGAGGCGTCCGTCGGGGCGCATTTCGACAATGCGATGATAAACTGTATGGGTATGGCAAGCGAAGATATGTTCAACAGAAGCTTTTCACCCATCAGCCGTTGCAGTGCCGACTTTCAGCCCGAGGATAGGGAGTGGTTCATCTACCATATTATGCAGTGCTCTTATAACGACCTTTTCCAAGGGCAGCTCTACTGGTGCGACTGGGATATGTGGTGGACGGACGACGGACAGGCCGTGAAAAACAGCGTTTTGCGCGCAATAAGCGGCGGTCCGGTGTACGTCAGCGATATGCTCGGGCGCAGTAATGCCG
>CAZIQC010000114.1:0-4973 GCA_964541335.1 uncultured Oscillospiraceae bacterium | reverse complement strand
ACAAAATTTCCTCCACCGAGCGCGACAGGCGGTGTATTTCGTCGATAAAAAGCACATCGTTCGGTGCAAGGTTTGTAAGTATGGCGGCAAGATCCATCGGCTTTTCTATGGCAGGGCCGCTCGTAACTCTCAAATTTACGCCCATTTCGTTTGCGATAATCGACGCAAGCGTTGTCTTTCCGAGGCCCGGCGGACCGTACAAAAGGCAGTGATCGAGCGCTTCTTTTCTGTCAAGCGCGGCGTTTATGTAAATTTTAAGGCTTTCTTTCACTTTATCCTGACCGATGTATTCGTCCATTGTTTTCGGGCGCACGGTATGGTCGGACTCGTCTTCACCGAGCTGTCGTGCCGATATCAGGCGTTCATCAAATTCCATTTGCCATTCTCCTCAAAGCTTCTTTTATAATAGCCTCCGTTGTAAGAGAGGCTGTGTCCATTCCCATTACGGTTTTTTGTGCCGCCGATGGCGATGCCCCCAACGCAATAAGCGCGTTCACCGCTTCCGTATCGTTTTGCACTGCCGAGCGTAAGGACGGCGCGGCAGTGTCTGCGGCACAGATTGCCTCCTCCGTCGACAGCTTGTCCTTAAGCTCCAGCACCACGCGCTGTGCCGTTTTCATTCCCACGCCGGGTGCTCGTGCAATCGATTTCGGGTCGTTGCACATAACGGCAAGCGCGAGCTCTTGCACGGACAGCGTGCCCAATATTGCCATTGCGGCTTTCGGTCCTATTCCGGAAACCGCCCTCAAGCGGTTGAAACATTCCACCGATTTTTTCGACAAAAAGGCGTACAGCTCGGGCTGTTCGTCCCTTATTTGAAAGCAAGTGTACACGGTGACGCTGCTTCCCACACTGCCCGCACGTGCAATATCGCTTGACGGCATTGCGGCGTAAATTCCCGCACAGCCTATGTCTATCACTATCCCGCTTTCGTTTTTTTCGGCTATTTCACCACGCACAAAAGAAATCATACGTTACTTTCCTTTCACAATTTCGTTATTTGGTTAAATCGCATACTGTTCCCGTGGCATATCGCTATGGCAAGTGCGTCGGCAACATCGTCGGGCTTCGGCACGGTGGGAAGACCAAGCATTGCCTTTGTCATTTGCTGTATTTGGTTTTTATCGGCACGCCCGTAGCCCGTCAACGCCTGCTTTACCTGAAGCGGAGTGTATTCGAACACGGGCAGGCTGTGCTTTACCGCGGCAAGCAATATAACGCCCCTTGCCTGTCCGACGGAAAACGCCGTTTTTGCATTGTTGTTGAAAAACAGCTCCTCCACGCTCATAACATCGGGGCGAATCCGCGTTAAAAGCTCATTCATTTTGTCGTAGATTATTTCCAATCTTTCTTCAAGCGGTGTATGCGCCGCGGTAGTTATTGCGCTGTATTCAATCGGAATATATTTGTTTGCCCTTTTTTCGACAACGCCGTAGCCGACTATGGCTATCCCGGGGTCTATTCCCAATATTTTCATACCGTTTTTGTCCTCTTTCTGAGCATTGCGTTTTTGCACAGCGGCACGTCCGTTTTTATATAAAGCGTTTGCGCCGCATGGTTGGCAACGGTTATTTCGTTCATTTCTTCGTCGTAAAGCTCTTTCACAATTTGCGTAAGATACGGCTTCCCGGGACGGATAATTTCCACCTCGTCGCCTTTGAAAAAGCGGTTGCGCTGGGTAATTTTCGCAAGAGAGGTTTTTTCATCGTAATCGGTGACAATCCCCGCTATGTCGTAATCTCTTATATATGAGCTTGACCCGTATATCTGCGCGCCGACGGGCGGCATACCGAAGAAAAAGCCCGTGTAATATTCGCGGTGACTGACCTTGTACACCTCGTTTAAAATTTCTCGGTCGAGCGTCTTTTGCGCGGGGTTTTCGTAATATGCGTCCAGTGCGCGGCGATATGCCCCGACAATCGTTGCAACGTAAAACTCGCTTTTTACGCGTCCCTCTATTTTAAGTGAGGATATGCCGCTTTCGATAAGCTCGGGAATATGCTCTATCATACAAAGGTCTTTCGAATTCATAATAAACGTGCCGCGCTCGTTTTCAAACACGGGCATATATTCTCCGGGGCGCTTTTGCTCCACAAGAGCGTATTGCCAGCGGCACGGGTGACTGCACTCGCCGTAGTTGCTGTCGCGTGCGGTCATATAGTTGCTTAAAAGACATCTTCCCGAATACGATATGCACATAGCCCCGTGAACGAATGCCTCTATCTCACATTCCTCGGGGATTTCGCGGCGTATTTCCCTTATTTCGTCAAAACTCATCTCGCGCGCAAGCACAACGCGCCGCGCTCCGAGGGCGTGCCACGCCTTAATCGTTTCGTAATTTGTATTGTTTGCCTGTGTGCTGATATGTATTTCCAAATCCGGTGCCGCCTCGCGGCACAGCATAAATGCGCCCAAATCCGACACCAGCACCGCGTCTGCCCCAAGCGAGGCAATCTCGCCGAAATATTCTTTCATTTTTTCAAGGTCGCGGTTGTGCGGTATAATATTTGCCGTTACGTACACCTTTTTTCCGAGAGAATGGGCAAATTCTATGCCCTCTTTCATTTCGTCATATGTAAAATTGTCCGCACAGGCGCGCAGGGAAAATGCCTCGCCGCCTATATACACGGCATCTGCCCCGTAAAGCAGGGCAATTTTAAGCTTATACAAATTTCCTGCCGGGGCGAGAAGCTCTGCCTTTTTCAATCAAATCATCCTATCTTTACCGAAAGCGTTACCCCGTCCCCTATGGGTATTATCGTGGTTGAGAGACGCTCGTCGGAGGTTATTTTTTCCAAAAACATTTTCAGGCGTTTAACGATCGTAATTTTTCTGCGCACGACCATATCCTCGTTTTCAACCATCCCGTGATAGAGAATATTGTCCGCCAAAAGCACACCGCCGTTTTTGAGAAGCCGCATTATATTCGGCAAAAATTCTATGTACTGACCCTTTGCCGCGTCCAAAAATATAAAGTCGAACCGACCGTCCAGCCAAGAAAGCACCTCGGCGGCCTCGCCCTCTATAACCTTAATGCGTCCTTCGTTTTTTGTGGCAAATACATTGTCTATTGCAATATCGGCGTGCTTTTTGTATCGCTCCACCGTAATGATTTTGCTTTCGGGCGGCAGGCTTTCCGCCATCAAAATTGCGCTGTAGCCCACCGCCGTGCCTATTTCGAGCACGCGCGCGGGCTTAGTCATTTTTAAAAGCGTTACGATAAGCTGCTCCGTTTCCTTGCAGATTATCGGCGCATAGCTTTCCTCTCGCGCGCATTTTTCACGCAAATTCTGCAAAAATTCACTGCGGGCGGGGAGCATATCTTCAATAAAAATATGTTCGTCCATAAATCACCCTGCGTAATAAATTTCTTTTTTTATTTTTTGCGCGGCATCCGCGCCCTTAAGTGCGGCAACTGTTTCAAGGGCGAAATCGTATGCCGTGCCCATTGCCTTTGAGGTGATGATGCGACCGTCCCTTTCCACAGCCGCCGCGGTATAAGCCCCGCCGTTAAAGCTATTTTCAAAGCCGGGGTAACAGGTTGCGCTTTTTCCCCGTAATATGCCCATTTCTCCGAGAATGGAGGGCGCGGCGCATATCGCGCAAACGTAAGCCCCGCTTTCTGCGGCATATTTCACGGTGTTTTTTACCGCTTCGCTCTCTTTCATATTTCGGGTGCCGCCCAAGCCGCCCGGCAAAATAACGGCGGTTATTTCGTCATACTTTATTTCATCTTCGGAAATATCGCTTTTTACGACTATCGAGTGCGCACCGCAAATTTCGGTTTTCCCGACGCCCACGGTTTTTATTTCTATTTGCGCTCTGCGCAAAATATCGACGCAGCACAACGCCTCTATCTCTTCAAATCCGTCCGCAAGAAACAAATATACCATTTTATATCTCCCTTATAAAATATTTTTCCGCCATAAATATCGGGCGGTAGGCGCGCTTTGCTTTTCGCAAGCCTTCAATGCCCATATCCTCTTCACGGTTTACGTATACGCAGTCGTGCCACTCTTTTTCCAAAAAAAGCTTGTTTATGCACTGATACGCGCCGCGTATGCTGTCGTCGGCAAGCTCTATTTGAATAAGCACGGTATCATCCGTAAGCCTTTCGCCGAAAGTCATTGCCGCTATTTCCCCGTCCACCAGAAGCACTGCGCCCTTTTGAGAAAGTGCGTTGTAGTTTTCAAAATAGGCGTGCATTGCCCCAAGCTCATAGGGATTAAGATTTTTGGTTTTGTTTTTAACCGTTTCGTATGCGCGCGCGGCACAGCGCGTAAGCATTTGCTCGCCGTCAACCGTGCGATAGGTATAGCTGTGATTTTTTTCGAAATAATTCAAGTGATTTTTTTTGGAATGAAGCGCTTTCCCGGAAAGTGTTATCAGCTTTTCGGTAAGGTACACATAGTCGGCACAGTCGGCGTCGGTTTCGCCGACAAAGCGTGCGGGATATTTTTCAAAAAGAAGCCGTGCCTTATTTTCGTCGGTCAACGCAAAGCGAAGCTTTTCGCCCCTACTTTTGCAATATTCGAGCAATTTGTCCACGGCTTTTTTTATATCTCCGTCACCTATCGGAAAGAGAAACTCCTCGGGCTTGCCTTTTTTGCAAAATTTAACATAGAAAAACTCCCCGTCGTGCGCCGTTTCGAGATTATAGTACTCATTCCATATAAACAGCGTCGCAAAAGCTCCCTCCGACGCACGCGTCGGGTCTTTTTTGCGGTAGCTGTCATAAACGGGCTTGTCCTCTATTTTTATTTTTTTAAATTCAAGCATTGAAAACGTTCCTTTATTTGTAACTTCTGCCCTTAAAAATCACCTTAAGCGCAAAACGCGGAAGCGCCGTCATTCTTATAAAGCGCGACGGCTGCTTGATAAGCCTGTAGAGCCATTCAAGTCCGTGGCGACAATAAAAATCGGGCGCACGCATAACCGTGCCCGCGAAAACGTCCAGGCAACCGCCCGCCCCA
>CAZIQC010000113.1:0-4977 GCA_964541335.1 uncultured Oscillospiraceae bacterium | reverse complement strand
AACCCCTGGGTGGATGCGCGCTCGCTTCTTTATTATTTCCCCACAGCGGGCGCGTGTAGGCTGACCCGCGGCGCCAGGTGTTACACTCCCGACCATGCCGAGGAGAACTTCTACGATGATTATTTCGCATTTGAGCTTATGAGTCCCGGCGGCTCGCAAATACCCATAAATATTTGCGGCGACGGAAACCTGAGCTTTTCCGTAAGCGAACAGGGCGTGGCAAAAACGCTGTATACGAAAGCCCCCGTTTTTGCGCGGAATACATGGAACACCCTTGTTATAGAGGCAGACACGGTGTCTATGCGGTTTAATGCGTATGTAAACGGCGCACTCGTTACCGCCGACGGCGACATTAACTGTAAAAACAAGGCATACTCCACGTGGAACGGCATTACCTTTACCAAGGCGGAAGCCACCACCGACCCGTCAATATCGGGCATAAGATTGTCGATGTGCTATAATTCGAGCGACAAGGGCAACTCCAACATTTACTTTGACGATTTGTACCTTTTGCAGAAAAACGAGCTGTCGTCAAGCGCGACCGACGCGTACAACGCATTTGAAAAAGAGTTTTTGTCGCAAAACAATCTCGGGGCGCTGGCAAGCGACCTCATTTTCCCCGAAAGCAGCGGCGCGGCGAGCTTTTCCTATTCGTCCGACAATGACGACGCAATTACCGCGGAAGGTAAGATAAATCAAGGTGCAAACAAAAAAACGGCAACCTTTACCGTGCAAATGACGCTTTCGGGAGATGTGCTGGAAAAAAACTATACCGTAACGGTGCTTCCCATAACGCCCGACCTTGCCGCGGAAAAAGACCTTGCGGACGTTGTTGCGCAAATAAAGGGCGGATATAACCTTGCCGCACTTACCGAGGATATTTCCTTTGCGCAAACGGGCAGTCGCGGGTCGACGATTACGGGCGCGGCGGTGGGCGGCGACACAGCCGCAATCGACGCGCAGGGGAAAATAACGCGCACCGATACCGACCGCACCGTTCTTTATAAAATTACCGCAACAAGCGGCTCGCAATCAAAAAGCGAAACGCTTTCCGTTACGGTAAAGGCAAGCTCCGTGTTAAGCGCGGGCGGCAACGGCACGGGAGGAAGCTCCTCCTCGGGCGCGGCAAACGTGGTATACGGCGCGGGCGTAAACAATAAACCGCAATTTTCGGAAGCCGACACCCCTGCCCCCGCCGAGAAAAGCGCCTTTGCCGATGTTTCCGAAAGTCACTGGGCATATTCCGCACTTACCGCACTGCGCGACAAGGGCATTATGCACGGAAGCGGGCAAAACAACGCCGAACCCGAGCGAAGTGTTACCCGCGCGGAATTTGCAAAGCTTGTTGTTGCCGCGCTGAACCTTAAGCCCAACGGCACGGGAATAGGCTTTTACGATGTTGCGCAAACGCACTGGTGCTATCAATACATTCGCATTTTGTCGGGCAACGACATAGTGCGCGGCAAGCCGGACGGTACGTTTGACACCGAGGGGCTTATCACCCGCACGGAGATGGCTGTTATGATTTACCGCGCTGTGCAAAGCCTTGGCACGGCACTTCCCGCCGAAAGAGGGGACAGCGCCTTTGCGGACGCACACGATATACCGTCCTACGGGCTTGAAGCAACAAATGCCCTCTATGCCGCGGGCATTGTAAACGGTACGGACGGCGACCGCTTCGCCCCGAACGATAATGCTACGCGCGCCGAAGCGGCACAGCTTATCTACACTCTTTTACAAAAAATATCGTAATATACCCGAAAGTGCGGTGTTGCACTGTGACGCAAAAGGAGAACCCCCTCTCCGAGCTTGCTTATGCAAACCCACCTCCCCCTTGGGGGAGGCTCTTGGCGAGGATAACGGCGACAGTTTAAAAGTTGCAACGATAGGCTCTCCCCGTGGGAGAGCTGTCGGCGGTACGCCGACTGAGAGGGGGAAATACTCTACCGCGCCTTTTCCAATGGCGCAAAAAAACCGCATTATTCCCTTTATTGTCACCCGTTCCCTTTATTGTCTATTTACATATACAAAACACGGGTTTACAATATATAACAGATTGAATTATTTATTTTCGAAAGGAATGAATGAAAATGAAAAAAGTTCTGGCAAAAATTTTGTGCCTGGCAATGCTGGCTTCCGTGGCGGTTGCTCCCGTTGCCGCGAGCGCGGAGGATGTATCCTCCGAACCGTCCGCACAGGTGCGTACGGTACATATTGTCGGAGATGAAAGTGTAGCCTATATCACCCCCAAAAACTATGCAACCGTTGATAACGATAAAACGGGGTGGGGGCAAGCTCTTGAGGCTATGGGCAAGGAACGCGCACGCTTTGTGATAAATTCCGTTCCCGGTGCAACGGCAAGCTCCTTTAAAGACGGCAGTGCGGAGAAAAACTACGGTCCGCAGATGAACAACATCTATGCCAAAATAAAGAAAGGCGACGTTGTGCTCTTCTCGTTCGGCTTAAACGAAACCGATACGGAGGCTTTAAAAACAAATCTTAACGCATTTATAGGCAAGGTTAAGGAGCTTGGTGCAACGGCGTATGTTGTTAACCCCAATGTGTCATCGGCATATGCGGGCGGTATCGTCGATGAAACCGCCGAAGTTTCCTTTGATAATCTCGAAGCACCCGTGATTGCCCTTTCACAGGCGAGCAACGTTAGCCTTGAAACCGACAATAACAAATACTTTTCCTCGGAAGGTGCAATCGCCGCGGCAAAATATATTGCGGAGCAGCTTGTAGAGCAAGACGCCACCTTGGCGAATTATATAGGTAAAGACAAAACCGTAGAGAAAAGCGACATCGACTACACAATATATTACCTCTCGGAGGATTTTGACCACGCAACCGATGAAACAACGGGAGATACACTGGTGACAATCACAACTACCGACAGAGAGTCGGATAGATATGGAAATCAGATTGTGGTTAATTATCCGGCTACGAAAACCGGGAGCGTTACGAACTTAAACACTCACGACACGGGCGATCAGTATATCACGCTGACGAACGCCACTGCCGATGATTGTTACAACTATGAATTTCAAGGCGTTGGTTATAACGGCAGTACCGACGTTATGGCACAGTATGCCGTGGTTGAATTTAATTTTAAAGGCAGAGAAACGGCGAACAACAATACAACGCTCTTCAAAGGCGAAATTCAGCTTAGCACATCATCAGGATACAATGGACGAGTGCATTTTCAGACAGATGTAAGCAATACGTCGAATTCGGGAGTATGTGAAACTAACAAGATGCGCAGTACTACAGGCACAATTGTTAGCGATTTGAGAAAAACTGCAAAATACAACGTTGGCGATTGGAATAATTTGAAGATTGTTATTGATAAATCGGGCAAGAAATATCACGTATTTCAAAACGATCGCCTCATAGTAAGCGATGTTGAAAATACGTATGACGTTCCTTTAAATTATATCATTTTCGGAAATTCGTATTCTGCAAATAATGAAATGTCGTTCGACGATTTCAAGGTATACAGCACCACCGAGAAAAAGCTTGCGCAAATGCTTTCCGACGGTGTTGAAAACTATATGTCCGACGTTGTTTTGAAAAACGCAGGCGACGGAATAGGGAATTATCGTGCTTACCCGAACGGACAAAGCATTGAGGATAAAAGTGTATGGCTATATCTTCCCGCGAATGCGGCGGATACGTCGTCTGTAACATACGGTTCTTTACAAGGTATAGGAAGTAGTGGCGCAACGATGATGACAATCAGCACTTATGCGGAGAGCGAGGGACCGGGTACGGCAAAGCCGTATTACGGTATCGGTAAAATAACCTCCCCCGTCGGCTATGCAGTGCGCGGAAACGTTGCACTTTACATTCCCGTTACCGTAACGGTGGGCAATACTACAGTGACAACCAACTCCACCGCGCTTAAAATACCGAGATTTTTGTTGCAGTCGGCATTGCTTGACGATACCTTAGAGGTAGGTGTGCCGAGCATCTTCGGCGACGCGTGGTGTGTTGCACCGAACGGTAGCACAAATAAAAGCTTGAGTACGGAAAAATCAAACTGGACCGACGCAAATATATTGAGCGATAAATTTGTTTACAGTGGTACAACGATTAAAAATCTGGGTAACGAAGCGAGAACGTTCCTCTTCTGCACGGCGGTTTACGGTACAGACGGGAAAATCGTTACCATGTCGATGAAATCGGACGAGCTTTCGGCGGGAGAGCTTAAAAGCTACGAGGTGTCGCTCGCAAAGCAAACCATAAAGGACAGCAAAGTTGCAGACCACGTTAAAATTATTATTATCGACGCAAAAACGCTCAAGCCCGTTGCAAATGCAGTTGTAACAAAGTAAGATTGGAAATTATACCTTTATGATGTAAATAAAGCCCCTCTGCCAAGCCGTTTCGCTTGGCGGAGGGGCTTTTAAGTCGCACCCGAAGGCTTTAAGTACCGAAAAACACGTACGGTTTTTCGGGGTAGAAAGATTACGCATTGCGAGGCATAGGCGTATGCCGAGCCGTAGCCTGTGCTTAATCTGACACCGAGGGGGGCAATACCCGAAAGTGCGGTACTGCACCGTGTCGCAAAAGGAACTCCCCCTCTCCGAGCTTGCTTACGCAAGCCCACCTCCCCCTTGGTAAATACTGATTAAATCAATTTTCAACAATCCCTCAGTCGCTTCACGACAGCTCCCTTTAGGCAAGGGAGCAGAAAGACGCATAAAAAAGCCCTCCTTGCCTAAAGGAGGGTGGCACGCGTTCTGCGTGACGGGAGGATTTTTTGGGGAAAAGGACATTAAATCAGTATTTACCTTGGGGGAGGCTCTTGGTGGGGATAACAACAACGGTGCAAAAAACCACCCAAAGCCTCTCTCAATGGGGCGGCTTTGGGTGGCGCAACAAACGCCATCACACAAGAACCGAAAACGCGCGACGAATGTTGGCAATTTCGGCAACGCGGCAATTACCGCCGAATTCGCCGTCAAGCGTCCA
>CAZIQC010000112.1:0-5040 GCA_964541335.1 uncultured Oscillospiraceae bacterium | reverse complement strand
GCTTATTAAGTTGGGTCTTGTTCCTTTCGGCAAAATTGTCGATATGGACGAAAGCTGTCCCACGCTTACATTTAACACCATTGCCCGTCATCAGTCGCGCATAGTGCGCACACGCATAGCGTCCGCAAAATCTCCGTGGCTTTCGATGACCGCACCCGGAGAAATATACAATGTGCCGATTTCACACGGCGAGGGGCGGTTCGCAGCAAGCGAAGAGCTTATCGCAAAGCTTGCCGAAAACGGGCAAATAGCAACCCAATATGTTGATCTAAACGGCAACGCAACGGCGGATGTTCGCTTTAATCCCAACGGGTCAATGTATGCAATCGAGGGCATAACCTCGCCCGACGGACGTGTGCTGGGCAAGATGGGGCACAGCGAACGTATCGGCGACGGTCTTTACAAAAATGTTATCGGAAATTATGATATACATATGTTTGAAAGTGCCGCTCGGTTTTTTAAATAAAAATTCTTGACATTGATAAAAAGATGTGCTATTATTGTACAGTAACCGCGTAGAAGAGGCTTTAAAAGTCTGTTGACTGCCTCAATAGCGAGTCTGTTTAAACGGGAGGTGCGACAAATGTATGCAGTAATTAAAACCGGCGGAAAGCAGTATCAGGTAAAAGAGGGTGACGTTATATTCATCGAGAAAATCGAAGGTGAGAGCGGTGCCGAGATAAGCTTTGATAATGTTTTGGCAGTCGGCGGCGAGGGAACTTTCACACCCGGAACGCCCAATGTTGAGGGTGCAACCGTAAGTGCGAAAATTCTCGGTCAAACAAAGGGAAAGAAGATTATCGTTTTCAAGATGAAGTCCAAAAAAGGCTACAGAAACAAGAACGGTCATCGTCAGCCCTATACAAAGGTTGAAATAACAAAAATCAACGCGTAATTATGATTAAGTTTGAAACTGAAACCGATACTTTCGGGAAAATTGTTCGGTTCTCGGTAAAGGGACATTCGATGTATGCCGAAGAGGGCAAGGATATTGTATGTGCCGCTGTATCGAGTGCCGTGTGGATGGCGATAAACGGAATTGAAAAGCAAAAGCTTGCCGAAGTTTCTGTTAAGCAGGATAACGGCTTTGTCGATTGCCTGATTTCCGAAAAACGCGCCGCAGGCGCGGACGCCGTTTTAACAAGCTTGCTTCTGTTTATGAAAGAAATGGCGGCGGCTTACAAAAAAAATGTATTTTTGGTGCAAAAATAATTGCATTATTTCTGTTTTTGAGAGGAGTGAAACATAATGTTCGCATTAAATATTCAGTTGTTCGCTCATAAAAAGGGTGTAGGTTCCACAAAGAACGGTCGTGACAGTGAATCCAAGCGTCTCGGTGCGAAGCGTGCCGACGGTCAGGCTGTGCTTGCGGGAAATATTCTCGTAAGACAAAGAGGAACAAAAATTCATCCCGGTGTCAATGTCGGAATAGGCAGTGATGACACCTTGTATGCTCTTGTTGACGGTAGAGTTAAATTCGAGCGTAAGGGCAAGGATAAAAATCAGGTAAGCGTATATACCGCATAAATGCAGAAAAAGCTCGGATAATAAATCCGAGCTTTTGTTTTTATTGTTGAAATAATGGGATAAACCATCGAAAGAAACGGAGGCTTCTATGTTTGCCGATACAGCGACAATAACCATCAAAGCGGGGAAAGGCGGCAACGGCTTGGTGTCATTTCATCGCGAAAAGTATGTGCCGGCGGGCGGTCCGGACGGCGGCGACGGCGGAAAAGGCGGCGATATAATATTGGTGGCGGACAAAACCTTGACCACACTTGTTGATTTCGCACATAAAAAAATATTTGCCGCAAAAAACGGAGAGGACGGAAAGGCACGCAACAGCTCCGGTAAAAAAGGCGAGGATTTGTATATATATGTCCCCGTCGGAACGGTGGTTAAAGACTTAAAGAGCGGAAAAGTAATGAAAGATATGAGCCTTGATAAGGAAGAGTTTATCGCCGCGCACGGCGGCAACGGCGGCTGGGGAAATATGCATTTTGCAACGGCGGTAAGGCAAGCTCCCAAATTCGCCAACGACGGTAAAGAAGGGCAGTGCAGAGAAATTTTGCTTGAGCTTAAGCTTATTGCCGATGTCGGACTTGCGGGCTTCCCGAATGTGGGAAAGTCAACGCTTTTGTCGGTTGTGAGCGCGGCGCGTCCCAAAATAGCAAACTACCATTTTACAACTCTTGAGCCGAATTTGGGCGTTGTAAAAATCGACAGCGGGAAAAGCTTTGTTATGGCGGATATTCCCGGGCTTATCGAGGGTGCGCACAACGGCGTCGGCCTCGGACATGAGTTCTTACGCCATATAGAAAGAACTCGCATTATAATTCATATGGTGGACGTTTCGGGTATCGAGGGAAGAAATCCCATAGAGGATTTTGAAAAAATAAATGAGGAATTGGCTCTTTACAGCGAAAAGCTGGCACAAACACCGCAAATTGTCGCCGCGAACAAAACCGATATAATAACCGACGAAAAGGCATATGCCGAATTTAAAGAATATATAAAGAAAAAGAATTTGCCGTTTTTCGAGATAAGTGCGGCAACAAAAAAGGGTGTAACCGAGTTAATCGAAGAAACATCGAAAATTTTGGACACGCTTTCGCCCGTAACGATTTACGAGACGGAATTTTCGGAAACAACGGAGGAGGAAGAGCCGTTCACCGTAAAATGCGAAAACGGCGAATACGTTGTCGAAGGACCGTATGTGCAGAAGCTTTTGCGCCATCTTAACCTTGCGGACAGTGAAAGTGTGCAATACTTTCAGCTTGCTCTCAGGAGAAAAGGGATAATAGAGGCACTTGAAAGCTTGGGCTGTGCCGAAGGCGATCGCGTGAAAATGTACGATTTTGAATTTGATTACAGCGAATAAGTCACAATCCGTGACGGAACGGAGTTTATATGATAACATCAAAACAGCGCGCGTATTTGCGCGCATTGGCAAATAAAGAAAACGCACTTTTTCAAATAGGAAAGGGCGGTATCACGGACACAATCGCGAAAGAAATTTCCGATTGCCTTGAAAAGAGAGAGCTTGTAAAAATAACGGTTCTTGAAACGGCAATGCTTTCGGCAAGAGAAGCGGCAACGCTTTTGTGTGATATGACAGGTGCACAGGGCGTTCAATGTGTGGGAAGCAAGCTGGTGTTGTACAAAGAATCGAAAAACAATAAGAAAATAGTTCTCCCCTAAGGAGGATAAAATGCGAACAGGACTTTTCGGAGGAGCTTTTAACCCCGTTCATAACGGTCATATGAGGGTGGCATATACCGCAATCGAATATATGAAGCTTGACAGGCTTATTCTGATACCGTCGGGAAATGCGCCGCATAAGGCGGAAAGCGGGGTGAGCCGCAAGGACAGATACAAAATGCTTGAAATTGCCGCAAAAGGTGACGCACGCATTGAAATAAGCGACTATGAAATCGCACGCGAGGCGGTGTCGTACAGTGCGGATACGGTAAAGTATTTTGCCGAGAAATATCCCGACGACGAGTTGTTTTTTTTGATAGGGGATGATTCGTACAATCAACTGGGCACATGGCACGAGCCGCAAGAGCTGTTAAAGTATTCGACATTGCTTGTGTTCCCGCGCGAGGGCGGAAGCGTGCTTCCTCCCGCACTGAAAATTCCGATGGATAAAGTCGAAATATCGTCAAGCGACATACGGGCAATGCTTGCCGAAAAAAAAGCCTGCGAAAAAATGTTGCCCAAAGGCGTTTTTGAGTATATAATCGCAAATAATCTTTATATTTGATTTTTATTGCAAAGAAGCCCCCAAAACGAAAGGAGAAGGCTTAATTGAGCGAGGATGAGATTAAACAAAAGCTAAAAACAATGCAAAGCGAAAAGCGCTACAGGCATACACTGGGAGTCGCCGAAGAGGCCGAGCGACTGGCGGCCTTTCTCGGGGCGGATTGCCGCAAGGCGCGCCTTGCGGGATTGTTGCACGACTGCGCAAAAAATTTGGACGAAAAATGCGATACCGATTTTGCGTCCCTTGCAAAAAAATACCGCGTGGAGCTTGACCCTTTTGCACAAAAGGAAAAGGCACTCGTGCATGCTTTTTTGGGAGCGGAGGTTGCGCGGATTGATTACGGCATCGATGACGCGGAAATTCTCGATGCAATTTATTACCATACCACCGGAAGAGAGAATATGTCCGTTCTCGAAAAAATAATTTACCTGGCGGACATAACGGAAACCGGTCGCAATTTGCAAACGGCCGCCGTTGCGCGCGATATGGCGCAAACCGATTTTGACGGAGCACTCATATATGCCATAGGAAGTTCGATTAAGCACGTTATAGACAAGGGCGGTATTTTACATCCGTATTCCGTTTACGCAATAAATTATCTCACCGAACAAAGGAGGTCGGCACATTGACACAATATGAAAAAGTAAGGCTTCTCGCGAAAACTCTCGATATGAAAAAAGCAAGAAACATCACTGCCGTTGATTTAAACGGCGCAACGATTGCCGCCGAGTGCTTTGTTATTTGCACGGCAGGCTCACCGCCGCAAATGCGCGCTCTTTACGAAGCTGCGTGCGAGGAAATGGAAAAAAACGGTTGTCCTCCCGAAAAAACGGAGGGAATAAAAAACAGCGACTGGATTGTGGTTGATTTCGGCGGAGTAATGCTTCATATATTCAGCACTCAAATGCGTGATTTTTACGGCTTGGACAATTTATGGGCTGACGCACTGCCTATCGATATTGAAACAGCGAAAGAATAAAATACCTATGAAAGGATTTTAAATATGGAATATAAGTTTAAAGAAATCGAAAAAAAATGGCAAACCTACTGGGATGAAAACAACTCGTTCGAAGCGGGCACGGATATGAGCAAGCCCAAATTTTACGGCTTGGTCGAGTTTCCGTACCCGTCGGGACAGGGACTTCACGTGGGACACCCGAGAAGCTATACCGCTCTTGACATTGTTGCGAGAAAACGCAGAATGGAGGGCTATAACGTGCTGCATCCGATGGGGTGGGACGCATTCGGCTTGCCTACGGAAAATTATGCCATAA
>CAZIQC010000111.1:0-5057 GCA_964541335.1 uncultured Oscillospiraceae bacterium | reverse complement strand
TCAGTGCGGGAACGAACGCCCTTATTCGCGACGGGGCAATGGTGCTGACCTCGGCACTGGATTTGATAGACGAGCTTATTTTGAAACAGCCGCATTTTTTTACCGAAAAAGAGCTTGGGAAAAACAGCTGTGCGGAGAATGAAGACGCAAACGAAGAACCAAAAGAAAAACCAAACGAGAACACAAACAACGATTTCGCGAAAAAAAGCGGAGAAACCGCCGCCAAAACGGAGTATAACCTGTCCGATACGGAAAACAATATTATAAATGCCATTCGGCGCGGGCTTACAACCGCGGAACAAATAGCGCAAAGCGTTGACGCCGCACCCGGTACGATTGCGGCAAGCCTGAGCTTGCTTGAAATGAAGGGTGCGATAAAAAGAGAACTGAACAGAAAATACAAACTACTTATCGGAGGAGAAAGCTAATGGCAAATTATCTTGTTATTGTGGAGTCGCCCGCAAAGGCGAAAACGATAAACAAATATCTCGGTAAAAGCTACAGCGTAATAGCATCTATGGGACATGTCAGGGATTTGCCGAAAAGCCGGCTCGGTATAGATACCGAAAACGGCTACGAGCCGAAATATATAACAATTCGCGGCAAGGGCGAGCTTTTGGCAAAGCTTAAAAAAGCCGCAAAAAACGCCGACAAGGTTTTCCTTGCAACCGACCCCGACCGCGAGGGCGAGGCAATAAGCTGGCATCTTGCGAATGTGCTTGACATAGATACGACGAAAAAATGCCGCATAACCTTTAACGAGGTTACGAAAACGGCGGTAACAAACGCACTTAAAAACGCCCGCCCGATTGACGAAAGCAAGGTGGACGCACAGCAGGCGCGCCGCGTGCTTGACAGAATAGTGGGCTACAAGATAAGCCCCATTTTGTGGAAAAAGGTAAAAAAGGGACTTTCGGCGGGGCGCGTGCAATCCGTTGCAACGAAGCTCGTTGTCGACCGTGAGCGTGAAATAAACGAATTTAAGCCGAAAGAATATTGGACAATCAGCGCCAAGCTTTTCGAAAAGGGAACGAGAAAAAGCGTTAATGCCAGATTTTGGGGCATTGATAAAAAGAAAACGGAGCTTGAAAACGCGGCTCAGGCGCAGGCGGTGCTTAAAACCGTAAAGGAAACGCCGTTTGTTGCCGTAAGTGCGATTTACGGCGAGAAAAAGAAAGCACCCGCGCCGCCGTTTACGACGAGCACGCTACAGCAGGAGGCAAGCCGCAAGCTGGGCTTTACTGCACGTCGCACAATGTCGGCGGCACAACAGCTTTACGAGGGTGTGGAGATAAAGGGCAGCGGCAGTATGGGACTTATAACCTATATGAGAACAGACTCGCTCAGGATAACGCCCGAGGCTGTCGCTGCAGCGAGAGAGATTATCAAAAGCAAATACGGGCGCGAATATGTACCGAAAAATGCGCGCGTGTACAAAACGGGCAAAAACGCGCAAGACGCGCACGAGGCAATCCGCCCGACGAATGCCGCCGTTTTCCCCGAACAGATAAAGGACAGTGTGCCGAGCGATTTGTACAGACTGTATAAGCTTATATGGGAGCGGTTTGTCGCAAGTCAGATGGAAAATGCCGTTTACGACACGTTAAACGCCGAATTTGAGGGCGGCGGTGTAACCCTGCGCGCAAGCGGAAGCTGCATTAAATTTGCGGGCTACCGCGCTGTGTATGTGGAGGGAAGCGACGAAGCCGAAGAAAAGGACGCAAGGAAGCTTCCGCACGTGGAAGAAGGAAAGGTGTTCACCGCCGAACAGGCAGAAAGCGAGCAGCATTTTACCGAGCCGCCGGCGCGCTACACCGAGGCGTCGCTCATAAAGGCTATGGAGGAAAACGGCATAGGGCGACCGAGTACCTATGCGCCGACAATAAGCACCATTCTCGGGCGCGATTACATTACGCGGGAAAAGCGTATGTTAAAGCCGACCGAGCTTGGCGAAATCGTTACGGATATTATGGCGGAGAATTTTGCCGATATAGTTGACGTTGAATTTACCGCAAATATGGAGCAGGAGCTTGACGATGTGGAAAACGGCAAAATCGAATGGAAAAGCGTTGTCGACGAATTTTACAAGCCGTTTGAAATAAACCTCAAAAAAGCGGAGGAGTCAATCGAAAAGGTTGAAATAAAGCCCGAAGAAAGCGATGAAATATGCGAAAAATGCGGGCGCAATATGGTGATAAAGCTCGGTCGTTTCGGCAAATTTTTGGCTTGCCCGGGATTTCCCGAATGCAGAAACGCCAAGCCGATATTGCAAGACACCGGCGTAAAATGCCCCAAATGCGGCGGCAGAATAGTTGCGCGCAGAAGCCAAAAGGGGAAGAAATATTTTTCGTGCGAAAATACTCCCAAGTGCGACTTTATGCTGTGGGACGAACCGCTTTCCGCGCCTTGCCCCGCGTGCGGCGGCGTTATGACGCGCAAATACCTCAAAAAGGGAAGCGTTACGCTGTGCTCAAACCCCGAGTGTACTACAAACAGGAAGGAAAAGAAATAAAGCTATGAGGTTAAAGGTTATCGGCGGCGGCTTGGCGGGCTGTGAGGCGGCTTGGCAGGCGGCGTGCCGCGGAGTTTCGGTTGAGCTGTACGATATGAAGCCGACGCATTTTACCGCGGCACACACAAACTCAAGCCTGTGCGAGCTTGTGTGCTCCAATTCGCTTAAGGGCAACGGGCTTGACAATGCGTGCGGACTGCTTAAAGAGGAAATGCGCCGTATGGGAAGCATTGTAATTGAATGTGCCGATAAAACGCGCGTTCCCGCGGGTGGGGCGCTTGCCGTCGACCGCGACGGGTTCGCCCGTGCCGTTACGGAAAAGCTGCTTTCGCACAAAAACATAACTTTTGTAAATAAAACCGTTGATAAAATACACGAAGACGCGGTAACGATAATTGCCACAGGTCCGCTTACGGATAAAGCGCTTGAAAATGAAATAAAGCGGCTGACCGGCGAGGATGAGCTGTTTTTCTTCGACGCGGCGGCTCCCGTTATCACGGAGGAAAGCATAGACCGCGAAAGATGCTACGAGGCGGCACGCTACGGAAAGGGAACGCCCGATTATATAAACTGCCCGCTTAACCGTGAAGAATACGAGGATTTTTACAATGAACTTGTAAACGCCGAGCGTGCCGAGCTGCACGAACAAGCGGAGGATATAAGGGTTTTCGAGGGGTGTATGCCCGTGGAAATAATGGCTCTGCGCGGGATAGAAACACTGCGCTTCGGTCCGATGAAGCCGCGCGGCTTGCCCGACCCGAAAACGGGCAAGGAACCGTGCGCGGTTGTTCAGCTTAGGCGCGACAATGCCGAAGGAACGCTTTACAATATTGTGGGATTTCAAACAAATCTTAAGTTCGGCGAGCAAAGGAGGGTTTTCTCAATGATACCCGCACTTAAAAATGCCGAATTTGTGCGCTACGGTGTTATGCACAGAAATACTTATATAAACTCGCCGCGCGTTTTAAACGCAGATTACAGCCTTATAAACCGCCCCAATATTTACTTTGCTGGGCAGATAACGGGTGTTGAGGGGTATGTGGAGTCGGCATCGTCGGGAATGGTGGCCGGTATAAACGCCGCCAACGCGATTTTGGGACGGGGGCGTGTTGTTTTTCTGCCGCAAACGTGCACGGGCGCGCTTATAAAATATATTACCGACCGTCAAAATACGCGCTTTCAGCCGATGAACGCAAATTTCGGCATAATAGAATGGGAGCGTAAAAAAATCAAAAACAAAAAAGAGCGCTATGAATATATATCTTCACTTGCGCTCGATGCCCTCGGGGAAATCGTTTTTTAATTTAAGATTGCGTAAAAGCACATTTTTGCCGCGCCAGGAAAAGGCGCGGTTTTTGTATTTTCGCATAAATTCTCTGTTGGAAAGCGGCTCAAGCTCCCGTGCGGAAATGCTTCGCTTGAGATTTTTGGTGAACTCCGCCATTGCGCCCGCCTTGCCGCGGTTGTGCGGACAAACCCTTTGGCATATGTCGCACCCGAAAACGGACGGATTTTTCTTTAAAATCGCTTCCTCCTCGGCTGTAAGCGTGCCTTTTTTTTGAGAAATGTGCGAGGCACATTTCTCGGCACAAAAGCCGTCGGCAAGAGCGTTGCCCGGACACGCGGCAACACATCTCCCGCAGGAAAAGCAGTGTTTTTGCAACGGTGCGTCCGCCGCAAGCGGCAGAGTGCACTCAATCCAGCCGATGAAAAACCAACTTCCGAAATCGTCGTTAATAAGCATTCGGTTTTTGCCGTAAAAACCAAGCCCCGCCAGGTAGGCAAGCTGTCTGTCGATATGCGGCCCCGTGTCGCAGTATGCACCTTTTGCCGCCGAGGGCGAAAGAGAGTTTATAAAGGCACAAATTTTTGAAAGAAGCCCGTTTACAATCGCGTGATAATCCTCCGCCCTTGCGTAAAGACTTAAGTTTCCGTCATCAATATCGCAAAAGTACGGAAAGAGAAATACCGCCGCACAGCCGTCTTTATACGGTGCAATGCCGCATTTTTCAATGCCGAGAGAGGCGGCATATTCTTTTATTTTGTTTTTTATGTCATTCGTCGGAAACTGTTGCCGCCGTACACACATATACTTTTGTACACCCCATTTTACAAAGAAGCTCGGCACAGCGGTTTACGGTTGCGCCGGTGGTTAAAACATCGTCGATTAAAAGTGCCGTTCCCGAAACGGGCGTGTCGGTCGAAAAAAACGCCCTTGCCGCATTGGCGCGGCGCTGCGGTGCGGGAAGAGTAACCTGCCGCGGGCTGTTGTTTTTGCGCTTTAAGGTACGCACAAGCGGAAGCTTTGTAATGCGCGCAAGCTCCTTTGCCAAAAGATACGTTTGATTGTAGCCGCGCATAACGTGTGTTTTAAAGCTTTGCGGAACAAAGGTTATAAAATCAACCTTGCTTAAAATATCCTCTTCGCACAAAAGGCAATCCGCCATTAAAAACGCAAGCCCCTTGGCATAATACGGGTGATGGCAGTATTTAAAGCGCACAATGCTTTTTCGTGCGTCGTCCTTGTACAAAAGCGGCGACACCA
>CAZIQC010000110.1:0-5064 GCA_964541335.1 uncultured Oscillospiraceae bacterium | reverse complement strand
AAAATGCTTCGCTGTGCGGTCTCGGACAAACGGCGCCCAATCCCGTACTGTCCACGCTTCGTTATTTCCGCGACGAATACGTTGCGCACGTTGTGGACAAAAAGTGTCCCGCGGGAGTATGTAAGGCGCTCACAAGCTATGAAATAGTTGCCGACAAGTGTAAGGGCTGCTCGGCTTGCTCAAGGAAATGCCCCGTGGGTGCAATCAGCGGCGAAATCAAAAAACCGTTTACAATCGACAAGTCGAAATGTATCAAGTGCGGCGTATGTATGGAAACGTGCAAATTCGGCGCAATTGAAAAAAGATAAGGAGGGGACACGGCAATGGATATGGTAAATTTAAAAATCAACGGTGTGGACGTAAGCGTTCCGGCGGGAACCACGGTTTTGGAAGCGGCGCGCAGCGCGGGCATCGAAATCCCCACACTTTGCTATCTTAAGGACGTAAGTCAAACGGGCTCGTGCAGAATGTGTCTGGTTGAAATAAAGGGCGCAAGAGCATTGCAGGCGGCTTGCGTATATCCCGTAAGCGAGGGAATAGAGGTATTTACAAATACGCCCGCGGTAAGAAATGCAAGAAAGGTTACGTTGGAGCTTATTCTTTCGAACCATGACAGAAAGTGTCTTACCTGTGCGAGAAACCGCAACTGCGAGCTTCAAGCCTTGGCGGACGAGCTCGGCGTTACGGATATAGCCTTTGAAGGTACGAGAAACGTGTACGATGTGGATGAGGTATCGCCCTCAATCGTGCGCGACAACAATAAGTGCATTTTGTGCCGCCGTTGTGTAAATATGTGTAAAAACATACAAACGGTGGGTGCAATAGACACTATGGAGCGCGGCTTTAAAACAAAGGTTGCGTGCGCATTCGAAAAAAGCCTGGGCGAAAGCTCCTGCGTAAACTGCGGACAGTGTATCGCGGTTTGCCCCGTGGGTGCTCTTCGTGAAAAGGATGCCACAGACTATGTATGGCAAGCCTTGGCGAACCCCGAAAAGCACGTTGTCGTTCAAACGGCGCCCGCCGTTCGCGCGGCACTCGGAGAAGAGTTCGGCTGTGAAATGGGTACACCCGTAACCGGCAAAATGGCGGCAGCACTCAGAAGACTTGGTTTTGACAAGGTTTTTGATACGGATTTTGCGGCGGATCTTACCATTATGGAGGAGGGAACGGAGCTTCTTGACCGTATTGCAAACGGCGGCAAGCTTCCGATGATTACGTCGTGCTCTCCGGGCTGGGTTAAGTTCTGCGAGCATAATTTCCCCGATATGCTTGACAATTTGTCGAGCTGTAAATCTCCGCACGAAATGTACGGCGCGGTTATTAAGTCGTACTATGCGGAAAAAGCCGGCATAGATCCCAAGGATATATATGTGGTATCGGTAATGCCGTGCACGGCAAAGAAGTTTGAAGCACAGCGCGAAGAGCTTGCCGCAAACGGAAGCGCCGATGTTGATGCCGTGCTTACAACACGCGAGCTTGCAAAAATGATTAAGCAGGCGGGTATACGCTTCAACCTTTTGCCCGACGAAAAATTTGACGATCCGTTCGGTGAAGAGGCTACCGGCGCGGGTGTAATATTCGGTGCAACGGGCGGTGTTATGGAGGCGGCTCTCAGAACGGTTGCCGACATTTTGGATAACACAAGCCACAGCGAGGTTGACTACGAGGTTGTTCGCGGCGTTGAGGGAATAAAGCTTGCCACGGTTACTGCCGGCGGAAAAACCATTCGTGCGGCTGTTGCTCACGGCTTGGGCAATGCGCGCGAGCTTCTCAACCGTGTACAAAACGGCGAAATCGAACTCGACTTTATCGAAATAATGGCGTGCCCAGGTGGCTGTGTAAACGGCGGCGGTCAGCCCATTGTATCGGCAAGAGAGAGAATGGACAAGGATATTCGTGCGGAACGTGCAAAGGCGATATACAGTGAGGATAAGGCACTTCCTCTTCGCAAGAGTCACGACAATCCGTATATAAAGAAACTTTACGACGAGTATTTGGGCAAGCCCGGTGCTCATAAAGCGCACGAGTTGCTCCATACGCATTATGTAAAGCGCGAAAAATTCTGATAATCAAATAAAAAAGGTGCTTTTTGTGGAAAATACATAAAAAGCACCTTTTTTATTTATTAAATTCGTAAAATGCGCATATTGCAAAATCGTGTAATATATTGTAGAATAAGGTCGTACTTGATAAGTACAAACTTTTTTCATTTTCCCTCCTTTTAGTGGCAGACCGTGCAATGGTGTCTGTCATTTTTTTTGTAAAAAAAATTCAAATAAGCCGCACCGTCAGGTGTTTTTCATCATAAGGGAATATTTTTTCGGCGTAATACCCTTTATTCGTTTGAACACGGCGGCAAAATAGTTGCTGTCGTTATAGCCGCAACGCATCGCAACCTCGGTAACGGAAAGAGTGCCGCCGGCAAGAAGCTTTTCGGCTGCGGAAATACGCATAAGAGTTATGTATTCGCTCAGTCCTATTCCCGTAACGGCACGAAACTGCTTGGAAAAATGACACGGACTCATCGCGAATTTTTCCGCAATGGTGTTGAGCGAAAGATTTTCGTTGATGTTTTCGCAAATATATTCGGCGGCATTTTGCATAACGGTACAGCGCGGCGAACAAGGTCGGTTGCTTTCGTGAAGACGAAACCGTGAAAAAAGAACTATAAGCTCATTTAACAGAAGCTTTTGAATAACGGTGTAGCCGATATGCGCAGACGAGTACTCCTTTTCGGATTTAAGCACAATGTCGTGAACGGTGCTCAGCTTTTTTTTGGGAAGTTGCACGTGCTTGTTTCGAAAAAGCTCGTTAAAAAACGGTCGGCAATCGTCAAAAATATATTCATCCGGGAAAGAAAATACAACTCTGCGCGAGAGGGGCATATCATAGCTTGTTTGGTGAAACATTCCCGCCGGGATGAATATAAAGTCGCCGGAATGAAGAATGAAAAGCTCCGTTCCGACAAAATATTTCACCGTGCCTTCTTCGAGAAAGTACAGCTCGTGCTCGGAATGAAAGTGCGAATGTTTCATATTGTGTCGCGAGCCTGTTTCGGCTCTGTGAATAAAGCCGTTGGGGTGTGTGGGTATATTTTTCATATAATCCTCCCGTTAATGCTTTGGTTGGTTTAAATCGGGGCGAAAGCGGGACAAAGATCGCAAGCCGCGCCGAAAATGTGTTCGTGAAACAATAAAAGCCGTGCGAATGTTACAGCGCACGGTTTTTTATTATTTGCTTAAAAGGTTGTCAATGGTTGACCACGCAAGCCCCTCCGTCATATCGGAAAAGGTTTTAAAGCGCGAGCCGCCGTTGCCAACGGTTAATTCCGAAATATAAGACACCTCACGGGAAATATCCTCCTCGGAATAGCTTTCGTTCGGAAGGTAGAGCGTGCACACGTGAACGTTTACGCATTTTTTCGCAATAGGCTCAATTTTTACCATTATTCCTATTTTCGGAAAATCGGTAAATTTATTGCGCCCGCTGGTAACGATGAGCATTGAACGGTTGCTGTTGTAAGCCTTATCGCCGGAGAAGAATGCCTCTATGGCATATTCAAGTACATAATCTCCGAATTCGTTGTCAAGCACGGTTTCGAGAGTTGACAAAATTTTATTGTCATAGTAGAAACGGTATGACAGCTCATAGGTTTTTATTTGGTGCTTTACGCACAAGCACCACGTATTGGCTTCCTTTTCGTTTATGCAAGAGCGGAAAACGCGCTCAATATCCGAGGTGCAATCCACACATTCGAGCGGAAGCGTGCGCTTGTGTCGAAAAATAAAGTTCTTCGATTTTTTGTTTATAAGCTCAAGGCAGGTATAACGCTTTTTATATTTTTCTCCCACAGCCTCTCCGTAGCGAACGAGTAAGCGAAGCGTTGTGTCTTCCATCTCCGTTTCACCGACATCGTAAAGGTAGTCCGCAAGCAGGCATATCGGCGCGAATGAGCTTTCCATACAATAAACCTTTACACAGCGGTGCAAATCCTGCATAAGACAATCGCGGTCAACCATACCGCCGTTGCGCATAAAAGCGATGGTGGCAATGATTATATCTATATCCTTTACGGTAACATAGGTTCCGTCGTGCCTTTTGCGCTTGAAGCAAAAATATTTTTCCGCATATTTGAAATAATCCAGCGTTTGTTGCTCGTTGCTTTGCGTTACGGGGCGCTTTGCCGCGTAGTAGAGATATTTTTTTATGTTGGTGGGATATTCCGTAGGCTTGTCGCAAAGACTCATTACGCGATATGCGCTTTTATACTTACCCTCCGACTTCAGCTTTTCGTAAAGGGCAAAATCCTGAAGCGCGCCGGCTATAAATTCCTCGGCAATGCGGGTATTGTTCTCGGTTAAATCGTGCATATACTGCTTTACCGAGCTGCGCGAAATTACGGATTGCTTTCTTTTTTCCGACAAAAAGCTTCTGCGCTTGTTGGTAACGGCCTTAAGCTCATCGGACAAAACCTCTATCGTGGCAAATTCGCGTATTAAAAGAAACGCCCAAAGAAGATCGCCGTCATCAAATGAGGCGCAAGCCTCTTTGTAGCGAGGGGAATCCTCGTCCGTGAAATTGAAATAATATTTCATACTCCAATCGCGTATGGCACGCTTTCTGTCGGCAAATTTGTAAAGCTCGGAAAAATTGCGCGAGTCGACGTTTTTTTTCAATTCTTCGTTCCAAAGCCGTTTAAATTCCGCTCGAAGAGCGTCGGTCGAATTAAAAGACGAAACGCGTTTTAACAACATCCAATCACCCCTGTGTAAAATAACAAAATCATTATAACAAAAACACACGGGCATTTCAACAGCTTTTCGTTAAAAAAACACAATATTTTGCAAAGTGCGATAAAAAGCGTTGCTAAATGTTTTTCGCAATATCCTTTTTAAGCCGCTTGATTATTCTTTTTTCAAGGCGCGATATATAGCTTTGGCTTATGCCGAGCATATCCGCAACCTCTTTTTGCGTTTTTTCCTTTCGCCCACCAAGCCCGTAGCGCATATTTATGATAAGTCGTTCGCGGTCGCACAGCTTGTTCATTGCGGAGCGCAGGAGCTG
>CAZIQC010000109.1:0-5064 GCA_964541335.1 uncultured Oscillospiraceae bacterium | reverse complement strand
TTTTTCTAATTGGGACAAAACTCATACATTTTCCCCCGAAAATCGACCGAAAATCAAAGCTTTTTTCCTTTTTCATTCGGTTGCGACCGTGCTTGATTGCGTATTTGCTTCTTTTTTTCCGTTTTTCGACAATTTCAGCGTGATTTGAACAAACTCGTCGTTATCTGTTATTGTTTTTTCTATTTCCGCGCCGTTTTCGCGAAGCATTTTTACCGTTTCTTCAAGTGTGTTTACAAAAAGAGGGGTTGCAACGCTTCTTTTGCGCACGGATTTTCTCACAGGCTTTGAATTTTCCTCCTTTTTCATATCCGAAAGCTCTTTTTTGACCAGTTCTCGCAAAAGCTCGTAGTTTTTGTCGGAGTGTGTCATTTCCGATATTATTTTTTCCTGTCGCGTCGTATCGTGTATTTTTAAAAGCTCCGTTCTGTATTTTTGCGGCAGATTGTTTCTGTCCGCAAGGTTGCGCACATTTTCCGCAAGGGACAATATTCTCACCTTTTCGTTAATATCGGAAATGTCGCCGCTCAGTTCTTGCGCAAGCTGCTCCTTTTTTATTCTGTGAAAGCTCATTAAATTGTAGTACCCCTCAGATTTCTCCTGTAAAGAAAGATTTTCTCTGCATTCGTTTTCCGTCATTGAAAGCAGTGCACACCGTTTGTCTGTGGCATTTACTACAATTGCCGGTATTTCCTTTATTCCCGCCGAAATTGCCGCCCTAACACGCCGCTGTCCGCATATTATTTCATAGCCGCGTATGCTCGGTCGCAATATTACGGGGCACAGCACCCCGTGCCTTTTTATCGACTCCGTCAATACCTCCATACTCTTCATTTCGAAAAGTCGTCGCGTTTGATAGGGATTTGGGAAAATAAGCTCTGTTTTTATCATTTTTATTTTTTGCGGCATTTTGCTCACTGTTACCATTCCTTCCTTTGTTCCTGATTTGATTATACCATCTGCCGCATTATTATTAAATAAGATTTTTCCGTCTTTTGCCGACGTTTATCTTCATAAAATTCAAAAAATACGGCATATCTCACATAAAATTCGAGATATACCGTATTTATTTGCTTTTATTTATTTCAAAATGGGATCTTTTGCCGGCTTTCCCGCTTTTCGCGGATATTTTTCGGGCGTATGCTCCGTTTTTTTGATTATTATTATGCTGTGAACCGCTCCGGAGGGCAGTTTTACCTTTTTTACCTCCTCGGTTTTTCCGCCGAAGCGCTTTATTGCGGGCTTTGCCCTTTCAAGCTCCGCGTCGCAATCGGGACCCTTCATTGCCATAAAATACCCGCCCGGCTTTACAAACGGCAGTGCATATTCGGAAAGAGCCGCCATATCCGCGACGGCACGCGCCGTCGCAATGTCAAAGTTTTCTCGCATTTTTTTGTTTTGTCCGCCGTCTTCCGCGCGCATATGAATTGCGCACGTATTTTCGAATTGAAGCTCTTTTGCCACATCGCAAAGAAAGGTTACGCGCTTATTCAGGGAGTCAAGCATTGTAAGGCAAATGTCCCCGCGCATTATTTTAAGCGGAACGGACGGAAAACCCGCCCCCGCGCCGATGTCTATTACTGCGGCATTTTCCTTTATTTGCGGGCACAGCGCAAGTGCCGCACAATCGAGAAAATGCTTCTCGCGGATTTCATCATCGTCGGTTATTGCGGTAAGATTTACCTTTTCGTTGTAGGAAAGCATCATTTCCTTGTATTTTTCAAAGCATTTTTCTTTTTCCGGTGTTATTTCAAGCCCCATTTTAAGAGCTTCTTTTATAAAATCCATTATTTTCCCTCCGATGCGAGATACATCAAAAGCACACCTATGTCCGCAGGACTTACACCGCTTATACGGCTTGCTCTTCCTATATTTTCGGGGCGCATTTTTTCAAGCTTTTGTCTTGCTTCCGTACGAAGCCCGTACACCTTTTCGTAATCTGTATCGTTCGGTATACGCTTTTTTTCGTTTTTCTTGAATTTTTCCACCTGTTCGAACTGTCTTTTTATATATCCTTCGTATTTTACCTCGATTTCAGCCTGTTGCCACTCGTCTTTTTTCAATACGGGGCGGTTTTTGTCAAAAGGAGTTAATTTTTCATAGCTCAGCTCGGGGCGACGCACAAGCTCCGCCAGCTTCACACCGGTGCTTACGGGTGTGCTTCCCTCTTTTTCGAGAAATTCGTTCAATTCCGCGCTCGGTGGTATGTTTGTGCTTTTTATTCTTCGGGCTTCTTTTTCCGCGTTTTCCTTTTTCAGCAAAAATTTTTCGTATCTTTCTTTCGAAATAAGTCCTATTTCGAAGCCCTTCGGCGTAAGACGCAAATCGGCGTTATCTTGTCTCAGCAAAAGTCGATACTCCGCGCGCGACGTAAGCATACGGTACGGTTCATTCGTTCCCTTTGTAACAAGGTCGTCAATCAATACTCCCGTATATGCCTCGCTTCTGTCCAAAACGAGCGGATTTTTACCAAGGATTTTCATTGCCGCGTTTATTCCCGCCACAAGTCCCTGTGCCGCGGCCTCCTCATAGCCGCTTGTCCCGTTAAATTGCCCCGCGCCGAACAATCCTTCAATTTCTCTGAATTCGAGGGTGGGCTTCAGTTGAAGAGGATTACAGCAATCGTATTCTATCGCATAGGCACTGCGCATTATTTCCACATTTTCAAGACCTTGCATTGTTTTGAGCATTGCAAGCTGAACATCTTCGGGAAGACTGGTGCTC
The DNA here is from genome assembly GCA_964541335.1 of uncultured Oscillospiraceae bacterium. Taxonomy (GTDB): domain Bacteria; phylum Bacillota; class Clostridia; order UMGS1883; family UMGS1883; genus UMGS1883. The sequence continues at coordinate 2,343 of CAZIQC010000109.1, read as the reverse complement.
ATTCCCTGCAAATACATCTCCGAGGTGGCAAGACCCATCGGCTCTATAAACACCTGGTGACGCTCCTTGTCCTTAAAGCGCATTACCTTATCCTCAATAGACGGGCAATATCTCGGACCCACGCCCTCTATAAGTCCGTTAAAAAGCGGACTTCTGTGCAGATTTTCTCTTATAATTTCGTGTGTTTTTTCGTTTGTGTATGTAAGATGACAGCACACCTTGTTTTCCGCGGCTTCCTCGGTTTCGAACGAGAAAGGAACTATATCCTCATCTCCGTACTGTACCTCCAGGTTTTTAAAATCTATGCTTCTTTTGTGAACGCGCGTGGGCGTACCCGTTTTAAAACGGCGAAGCTCAACTCCCAATTTTTCGAGCGAATTACTCAAGCCCGTTGACGGAAAAAGTCCGTCCGGTCCGCCGGGATACGACGTTTCCCCGATTATGATTTTACCCTCGAGATAAGTTCCCGTGGATATTATAACGGCTTTCGCACAAAAAACCGTTCCCGTGTGAACGGTAAGATAAAAAACACCGTCCTTTTTTTCAATGCTTTTAACCTCGGCTTGGCGTATGTACAGATTTTCGCAATTTTCCAGTCTTCTTTTCATTTCAGCTTGATATGCCCGTCTGTCCGCTTGTGCGCGAAGAGAATGTACCGCAGGACCTTTCCCGAGATTTAACATCCGTGTTTGAATTTTTGTCGCGTCCGCAACCTTTCCCATTTCTCCGCCGAGGGCGTCTATCTCTCTTACAAGATGTCCCTTTGCGCTTCCGCCTATACTCGGATTGCACGGCATATTTGCTATCGAGTCCAAATTGAGCGTTATAATCGCAGTTTTAAGCGAAAGCCTTGCACACGCCAACGCTGCCTCGCATCCTGCGTGTCCCGCGCCAACAACCACGGCATCAAAAACAAATATTTCCTTATTGTTATCCATAAACTATCACTCCGATAATTATTTTCCCAAACAAAATTTTTCAAATATTCTGTCAACGGTTTCCTGATTTACGCTTATTCCGTCGGCTTCTCCCAAAAATCCTATTGACGCTTCAATATCTATTGCCGCAAGGTCGCTGTAATATCCTCCGCACACCGTTTCGTAAGCGCGGTTTACTCTCTCCAGTGCACGTACAACGGCTTCATACTGTCTTTCGTTTGCTATCGGTGCATTTTGCGGACAGATTCCCGCCGCTTCCGCCACGGCATTCAGCACTTTATTTATTCCGTCGCCCGTTTTTGCGGATATACTTATATATTCGCTGTCGTCATTTTGATACAAATCGCACTTGTTTGCAACCTTAATGCACGTTTTATTTCCAATTATTTCCAATATTTTTGTTTCTTCTTCGTTTAACTCTTTTCCCGCCGTTTTTACGAAAATACACATATCCGCCGTTTTTATATATTCACGGCTCTTTTCCACACCCATTTTTTCCACGGTATCGCCGCTTTCTCTTATGCCCGCCGTATCTCCGAATTTTACGGGCAAGCCATCAATATCCGTGTATTCCTCTATAATGTCACGCGTGGTACCGGCTATGTCGGTAACTATTGCACGTTCCTTGTTTAATACGGCGTTTAAAAGAGAGCTTTTTCCCGTGTTCGGTATTCCGCATATGGCGCACACTATGCCTCTGTTTAAAAACTCCCCAAAGCGTGCACTTTTTTTCATATTTTCAAGCTCTGTTTTTATTTTTTCAATCTCTTTTTTCAAATTTCCGCCCGCAAAGGAATCTGTATCCTCCTCGGGAAAATCCGTTGAAACCTGTATCGCCGCCAATAAATCGAGCAAACTTTCTCTCATTTTTATTATTTTGTCGGAAATTCCCCCGTCAAGTCTGTTTACCGCGGCAAACAAGGCGCGCTCCGTTTTCGATTCTATTATATCACTCACCGCTTCCGCGCGGGAAAGCGTTAATTTTCCGTTTAAAAAAGCTCTTTTCGTAAATTCTCCTTTCCCGGCAATTCTTGCGCCCGCCTCCGTCAAAGAATTTATTATAATTTCACAGCTTATTTGCGACCCGTGACAACTTATTTCGCAAACATTCTCTCCCGTGAAAGAGCTTGGCTTTCTGAATACCGAAACCAAACATTCGTCAACCTTTTTCCCGTTTGAAAGAGCTTCTCCGTAGGTTATGGTATAGCCCTTCATTTCCGATACTTTCTTTTTTGTTTTTATCGCTTTTTGCGTTATTTCAAATGCATTTTCTCCGCTTACTCTTATAACGGCTATTCCTCCCTTGCCGCGCGGCGTTGACAATGCACATATTGTATCCATACAATCATCTTCCTTAAATTATTTAAATAGAAGCTTCTCTTTCTTTGCTTAAAAGTGCGAAGCT
>CAZIQC010000108.1:0-5069 GCA_964541335.1 uncultured Oscillospiraceae bacterium | reverse complement strand
CCCGTTATCCATAAGCGGAAGGCAACCGTCATTCACAGCCGCAAACGACAGCGCAAACTCCGCGCTTCCCACAGTGTACGACTCCACACCTATTCCGAACACCTTTGACTCCACGCACGGCTTAACAAGACTTTTATCAAAAGGCTCGGACAAAATTTCCTCGATAGACTCTTTATACAGCTTTCGGGGCGTGTATCTGTCCGCGGGAATATCCTTGTAGCCGTCTCCCGTCCAAATGTTCATAACACCGGGTATACCCGTTTCTTCCGCAAAATATTGAGAAATTCTGATGCACGCCTTGCCGTGCTCTATCCAAAATTTGCGCGTTGCCTCGTCGGGGCTGGAAAGGGTAAGCCCGTCCTTTACCTTATCGTGCGAGAAAAACGTCGGGTTAAAATCGATACCCATATTTCTTTCCTTGGCAAATTCCACCCATTTTTTGAAATGCTTGGGTTCGAGCTTGTCGCGGTCGGCAAATTCGCCGTTTTCGAAAATGGCATAGCAAGCGTGAAGATTGAGCTTTTTCTTGCCCGGGCAAAGCGAAAGCACCATATCCATATCGTCCATAAGCTCCTGCGGCGTGCGCGCACTTCCCGGATAATTGCCCGTTGTTTGTATTCCACCGGTGAGCGGTCCCTCGTGATCAAACCCGCGAACGTCGTCACCCTGCCAGCAATGAAGCGACACGGGCGCATTCTTTAAAAGCTCAATGGCTTTTTGAGTATCCACCCCGATTTTCGCGTATTTTTCTTTTGCGTCAACGTAACTCATCAAAAATCCTCCCTGTATTTTTTATTTTGAAATGCTTACTATTTCATATTCAAGCTTGCCCATGGGAGCTTCCACCGTAACAATATCACCCGTGGTATGTCCCAAAAGAGCCGCGCCCACAGGCGACTCGTCGGATATTTTGCCTTTCATAGGGTCGGCCTCGGTAGAGCCGACAATCGAATACTCTTCCTCTTCCCCGTCCGAATTGTCGCGCACCTTAACTCTTGAGCCGAGAGATACAACGTCCGTATCTATGTTTTCGGTATCGATAACCTTAACGTTTTTCAGCATTGCCTCTATTTCGGCAATGCGCGCCTCTATTTCAGCCTGTTCGTTCTTTGCTTCGTCGTATTCGCTGTTCTCGGACAAATCGCCGAAAGAAAGCGCACGCTTAATTGCCGCCGTATTTTCCTTTCTGCGAACCGTCTTCAAATTTTCAAGCTCATCGTTGAGCTTTTGCAGTCCCTCACTTGTAAGAATAACCTGTTTTGCCATTGTAACAACCTCTTTTCATTTCCTTTATACATACAGTTTATTATATATTTAAAAGCGCGCCGTGTCAAGTAAAAAAATCTCTCCGCCGCGCGAGTTAACATCCGCGGTCGTGCTTTCGTCGGGCTTGATACCGAGCAACCTATACAACGCGGCACTGCCTTGTATTCCGAGCAGTCTTTGCGCTTCTTCCGTGCGCTTGTCGCTCAAGACTGCGGTTGCGGCGCATATGCCGCGAGCGCTCGGCACAGGCTCGGCACCGAGCGTAACATACACCGCATTCGGAAATACGCCGCCCAATTCTTCATCGTTGCATTTTACGACAATGCTGTCGTTCCCGCACTCCGTTATATACGGAATGTGCCGCACCACGGTGCCGTATTTGAAATAAAGCTCATCGTACATATTGCCCACGTTTTCCTCGCGAGATACCACACTGAAAAGCCGCGCCGCATTTTTCAGCTTTAAAATCACCGCGGCGGCGTGTATCGGGTCGGCATATATTATTATTTCCTCGGTGGGAATTTTTACGGAATATTTTTCCGCCGCCGCATAAACGATTTTGTCCAAAACGGGCAACAGTTCTTCCTCGGTACGGGGAGAGTATTTTTTAATATATGCGCGAATTTTCCCCGAAAACTCGTACGGTGCTTTAACGGCGGTGTTTTGCGGCTGTACGGTTTTAAGCAATTTTTTTACGGAAATCGGGCTGTTTCTCACATCTGCCGTGCATATATCTCCGAACGACCGTTTTTTGCATTTTGCAATGCCGCGTGTCCTTTGAATAATCAAAAGCTTTTCGTTCATCGGCTTCACCTCGCATAATTATATGCCCCGTGTGTGCCGTGTTATTCCGCCGATAATTTCGCGGATATTTTTTTGTAGATCTTGTCCGTTACGCCGTCAACCTTTTTAAGCTCGTCTTTCGATTTGAATTTTCCGTTTTTCGCCCTGTATTCGGTAATTTTTACGGCAAGCGGCTTGTCTATACCGTTTACGGAGCACAAAGTGTATACGTCTGCGGTGTTTACGTTAACCGTTTTACCGTGCTTTGCCGCGGAGTCGGCTGTTGCTTGCGGAATTACTATTTCCTGTCCGTCGCGCAAAAGCTGTGCCAAATTTAAAGAATCCGTATCGGCGTTTTCCAGTGCTCCGCCCGCAATTTTTATTGCGTCCGCCGTTCTGCTTTCGTACGGCAATTCGTAATAGCCGGGATTTTTCACCGCGCCCTTTATGTGCACACCCAAAAGCACCCGTACCGATTGCTCGTCTTCGGTTTCCTTGTTGTCCTTGTATACGGAATTTACAAAGCAACCTACCGCAATGCAAATTATCACCGCAAAAAACATAACATCCTTATACGTCAGCTTCCGTTCCAATCGTTATCACCTCTTTTGTCAGCTTCTGTGCCTTGTCGGCAATGTCGTTTATTTTCTTTTTTATGTCAATATCGGTCGTTTTTTCCGAAATACGGTTTATTTCTTCATATGCCGTAAGCACCGCTTCACTGCCGCGCTTTTCGGTTTTCATTTTTTTGTAAAGTGCTTTCACCGCCGACAAACGGTAGCCGTCATCACAGCTTGCAGTATTTATCGCCTCGCGCCACATTTGCACCTCGCGGTCGTATTCCTTTGTTGTTTTGTAAAATTTCGCACATATCGCATATGCGCCCGCGTTGTTTTTTTCAAGGCTTACAAGTTTGTTTACCGTTTCTTTCGCAAAAGCCTCATTATCGGTATTTCCCGTTTTGCAATACACGTTCAGCACGCCCTTGCTGGCATTCGTATCGAGTGGATTTATCGTCACACAGCTTTTGTAAAGAGAAAATGCCTCGTCGTATTTTTTTTGTTTGCAAAGGCTGTCGGCTCTTTGACACATCAATCCCTCGCAAAAAACAAATGCCGCAATTACCGCAAGCGCGGTGAAAGTCGCAGAAAAGCCTTTCAAGGCTTTTGTTTTGAGCGGCACGGTTTTGGCGGCATTTGCGCACACCTCGCCGTAGGCAATTATCGCGCACAAAAGCACATATGCCGCAAGGCTTCCGCCGCCGCACAAGGTAATGTATACGGTCAGCATTGTCGCGGTAAGCGCTGCACGGCTCTTGTTTTTTATGAACAGAAAGGTCATTCTCACAAGCACGGTCAAAATTGCCGCCACACCGACAACGCCCGAATAAAGCACCGCTTTTTCGATTATTCCCGCATTGCACGAAACGGAAAAGAACTGTGTTTGCATAAGCGGAATAAGCATTTCGGTATCTCCCCCGCCCATTCCGAGCGGATACCTTAAAAGAAAGCGCGGCAATTCCCGCCGTAGCGGCGTTATGCCGATTATCGGCAAAGCAATGCACAGGGCACACACCGCCGCACAGCCGACAACGCCGAAATACTTTTTTTGCTTTTTGTATACAAGCATTGCCGCGGTCATCAACGCGGTAAAAATATAAGCCCTTATTCCCGCGCAAAGGAAAAATGCCGTCAGCGACAACGCAATGCTTCCGTACAAAAGCCGCCTCGTTTTTTTGCCGACGATTGATTTAAGCTCGATTGCGGCAAACACTCCGCAAACGAAAAGCACCGCGCACAAATCTCCGCTCCCGAGTCCGAACGAAACCCTTGCCCTGCTTGTGTACGGCATAATCTTTACATACCAATATATGATATCCGCAAGTGCAAGCATTCCCGCCGCAAACGTTGTAAAAAGCAATATTCGCCCGTTAAAGCCGCGTTTGTCGTTTTCGTTGCAATAATCGATAAATACCGACATTGCAACCGTAAAAAGCAAGAGCGTGCACACATAGCGCAAATTCCCGACGGTGCTTTTCGCAAACGGAAAAATCAGCACCGAATGAACAATCAGCATAAGCAAAACCGACTGTATCGGCGATATGCAAAGCTTGCCCTCGGTGCACAGGCGCATTGCCGCCACCCCGAGGAACAGCGCACACACAAAGCACAGCGCGCCACTCTCCCCGAAAAGGCAAAGCACGGACGGCATACAAACATATAAAACGCATATTAAAATTTTCAAAAGCTTAGCGGAGGCATCTTTGCCGAATGATAAAACCATATCTTTTCTCCCGTAACTTATTTTGCCGTTAAATGACTTTGCCTGACCATATTTTCCGTAAATTCATCCGTGATAAGAGCGTTGCTCTCCCCACTCTTGCCGATATAAAGCAAATACTCGATATTCCCCTCCGGACCGCGTATGGGAGAAAAGTCAAGCCCGTATACGCAAAATCCGATTTCCCGCGCAAATGCCGTTATCTCGCGCACAACATCAATATGCACCGCCATATCGCGAACCACACCTTTTTTCCCGACCTTATCGCGCCCCGCTTCAAACTGCGGCTTTATCAGCGCAACAACGCGCCCCGTTTCGTTCAAAAGTCTGTATGCCACGGGCAGCACAAGCTTAAGCGAGATAAAGGCAACATCAATCGAAGCAAAATCAAGCGGACAAGCTATATCCTCGGGTGTAACGAAGCGGATATTTGTGCGTTCCATATTCACCACACGTTCATCCGTGCGAAGTTTCCACGCAAGCTGACCGTAACCCACGTCCACCGAGAACACCTTTTTTGCGCCGTTTTGCAACATACAATCCGTAAATCCGCCCGTGGAAGCTCCTATATCCATTGCAACGCACCCGTCCAGCTCAATGCCGAAGCTTTTCATCGCTTTTTCGAGCTTCAGCCCGCCGCGGCTTACATAACGCATAGGCTCGCCGCGCAACTCCACGCTGTCTTTTTCGGATATTTGCGGGCCCGCCTTGTCGGCCTTATGGTTGTTGACGTACCCCCT
>CAZIQC010000107.1:0-5141 GCA_964541335.1 uncultured Oscillospiraceae bacterium | reverse complement strand
ATAGGAGCTGTTAAAGGATGATGAAAGCAAAAAGCAATTCGGGCGCGGCGGTTAAGAACAACACCTTGCGCAGAATTAAAAACGATTTTAAGATAAACCGTTCACTCTATTTTTTGGCAATACCCGTTTTGGTTTACTTTATAATTTTTAAATATGTGCCGATGTACGGCGCGCTTATCGCATTTAAAGACTACAGCCCCCGCCTGGGCGTTATGCGCAGCGAGTGGGTCGGGTTCGAGCATTTTGTATCGTTTTTCAGGTCAAGCTCTTTTTGGGAGCTTTTGCGAAACACTCTCAACATAAGCGTGGCAAATTTGATATTCGGCTTTCCCATGCCCATTCTTCTTGCGCTGGCGATGAATGAAGTAAGCAACAAATACTTTTTGAAAACCGTGCAAAACATTACATATCTTCCGCACTTTATATCGCTTGTAGTAATATGCGGTCTTATAAAAGACTTCACTATGAGCGACGGTATCATCGGTCAGCTTTTCGGCGGGATAACGCTTTTAAACTATCCGAAATATTTTGTGCCTGTTTATGTAATATCCGCCATTTGGCAAACGGTGGGCTGGGGCTCGATTATATATTTGTCGGCGCTTACGTCGATTGATGCCTCGCTTTACGAGGCGGCAATGATTGACGGCGCGGGTCGCCTTAAGCAAACGTGGCACATCACGCTTCCCGGCATTGCCCCCACCATTGCCATAATGTTTGTTTTGAGAATGGGGCAAATGCTCTCCGTCGGCTTTGAAAAGATAATTCTTCTTTACAACGACGCGAATATGAGCGTTGCCGACGTTATCTCGTCATACGTGTACAGGCGCGGTCTTATCAATCTCGATTTCGGCTACAGCACCGCCGTGGGACTTTTCAATTCCTTGGTAAACATACTGCTTCTTATAGCCGCAAATTTCGTCAATAAAAAAATGAGCGACAGCAGCTTGTGGTAAGGCGGAATATTAAATGAAAAAACACATCTATCTCGACTTGGCGGAAATAGTGTTCGACGCATATTCCGCCGAGGATATACGGGCATATACAAAAGAGGTTGAAAAGCGCGGCATATACGAGCACGGCTTTCCGCGGCTTACGGCTTCTCTCGGGATATTGCTCGCTCACGGCAAGGCGCAGGGCTTTAAAAGCGATTTTAAAAGGATGATGACGCTGTGCTGTGCCGAAGTGCCGCACGCACTTCAAAAAAACGGCGGCGCGGCGGGCAACGACTTTTCCGTAAAGGAGCTTGTGTTGTGCCTGACGGAGGCGGAGCGCGCACATCTTTTCCCCAAATCCGTAACGGACGGGTGGCGCGCGGCATTGGCAAAAATAAATCCCTACGGCACATATACCGCCGTTGCAGTGAAAATGCAGGCGCAGGGTGTGCACGTGCACAACTGGGCGGCATTCTCCGCGGCAAGCGAACAGCTTAGGAAACACGCCGACCTTTGTGCGGACAACCGCTTTATCGACGAGCAAATTCAATCTCAGCTTACATCGTTTGACAAAAACGGTATGTATCGCGACCCCGGCGAGCCGCTACTGTATGATTTTATGACGCGGCTTCAACTCGGCACGGTGCTGTATTTCGGCTATGACGGGAAATATCGCGCCGAGCTTGAAGCACTTTTCGAAAAATCAGCCGATTTAACGCTTGATATGCAGTCTGTCACGGGGGAAATACCGTTCGGCGGACGCAGTGCGCAGTTTTTGTTTAACGAGGCGTGCTTTGCCGCACTGTGCGAGTTTTATGCTTGGTTTTTCGCCAAACGCAAAAATGCCGAAAAGGCGGCGCAGTTTAAAGGCGCGGCACGGCTTGCCGTGCGAAGCATAGCACCATGGCTTGTGAAAAAAGGCATAAGCCACGTGAAAAACCGCTTTGCCCCGCGCGACGGTTTCGGGTGCGAAAGCTATGCCTATTTCGATAAATATATGATAACCACTGTGTCGAACCTGTACTTGGCTTACATTATGGCGGACGACGCAACCCCCGAGGGGGAATGTCCCGCCTTGTGCAAAAACGGTATTTTTGAAACAAGCGAGCATTTTCACAAGGTAATGTGCCGCTTCGGCGAATATTTTGCCGAAATCGAAACAAATGCCGACGCTCATTATGACGCAAACGGCCTCGGGCGTGTGCACAAAAGGGGTGCACCACCCGCGATATGCCTTTCCGTGCCGTTTGCCAAAGAACCCGCCTACCGCATAAACGGGGAAAACCCACGGTTCTTTTCCGTTGCGGCACGGCTTAAGGATTGCGGCGGCACATTAAACACCGCCGACCCCGCCGTGAAATACACTCTTTCCGAAAAGCGCACGGATTGCGGCGGCACATATGTAAAATTTTTGTGCACGGATGAGAGCGGCGCACAGCTTGAGCAAAGCTTTTCGATTACGGCGCGCGGCGTTTTTGCGGAGGCAATCGGCAAAGGAACGGTGGAGATAGCGTTTCCGCTTCTCGCGTTTGACGGGGAAGAGCACCCCGCGCATATTGTAACGGATAAATCGGCACAGGTTTTGTACGAGGGGTGGCGGTGCACCTTTTCGAGCGACGGCGCACTCGTGCGCGAAAACACCCTTTACGAAAACCGCAACGGCGCTTACGCGGGCTTTTGCGCCACAGGCGAAAACCGCGTTTCCCTGCTGATTGAAATTGACAAGCCTTAAACGATTTTAATTAAAATTTAAATATAAAAAACATAGGAGGTACAGTATGAAAAAATCAATGCTTGCCGCCTCGCTTGCGGGCGTAATGCTTATAGCGGGCTGCGGCACAAACGGCGGCGACGATAAAACGTCATCGCTGGAGTTTAACGGCTACCCGATGGAAACAAGCGAAACGCTTTCCTACTGGATGCCGTTGAGCGTAAACCTTATCGGCGACTATTCAAACCTTGGGGAAACCCCTTTCGGACAGGAGCTTGAAAAAGCAACGGGCATAAAGATTGAGTATGTCCACCCGGTGTCCGGTCAGGAGGAGCAGTCGCTTTCGTTGGCAATTGCGTCAAACGAGCTTGCGGACATTGTGGAGTACTCTTGGGCAACGTATATGAAAGGCGCGGAAAATTCGATTAAGAACGAAACCATCTATTCTCTTAACGACTTACTCGAAACCGACGCACCCAACCTTGCGAAATATTTGTCCGAAAATCCGGAAATCGACCGTATGGTTAAAACGGACGACGGGCAGTATTACGTGTTCCCGTTCATTCGGTCGGACGAGTCGCTTCTTCGTTCCACGGGCTTGGTTTTAAGAAAAGACTGGCTCGACGAGCTGGGGCTTGAAATGCCCACCTCGGTTGAAGAACTCGAAAACGTAATGCGCGCTATGAAAAAAGCGAAAAAGCTCGACTCCGTGCTTACACTGAGCAAGTCGAACATAGAATTTTTGTTTAACCTTTTCGGTGCAACGGGCGGAATGTATATCGATAACGGCACCGTTAAATACGGTCCTATGCAGGAAAGCTACAAAACGGCACTTACCGTGCTTAACCGTTGGCTTGAGGACGGACTTTTGGACAGCAACTATATAAACGTTGACTCCAAAATCTTCAACGCGTCGGTTCTTAACGACCGCGCGGGCGTAATGGTTGCAAGCGGCGGCGGAAATATGGGCACCTGGCTTGACAATGCCGAGCAAACCGGCAAAAAGCTGGAGCTTGAAGCCTTGGAAGACTTTAAGGACGAAAACGGCAAATATTATTATCACCAGTTTTTGTCGAAATATCCCAAGCAGTCGAGCTGTGCGATTACAACAAGCTGTAAAAATCCGCAGCTTGCGGCGCGCTTCCTTGACTTTGCCTACAGCGACGAAGGACATATGCTTTACAACTTCGGTACGGAGGGCGTATCCTACGAAATGGAGAACGACACCCCCGTTTATACCGACCTTATAAAGAAAAACGCCGACGGACTGAGTATGCCCGAGGCAATGTCGAGATACATTCGTGCATCGGGTGCAGGTCCGTTTGTGCAGGATAAGCGCTATATCGAGGGGTACTATTTCCGCGACGCACAGCGCGCCGCCCTTGAAAAATGGACGGCAAGCTATGACGACGTAAAGGATAAAAACCTGCCCCCGTTTTCATACACATCGGACGAAAGCAAAACCTATTCCGACGTTATGGTTGAAATCGATAAGTATATAAGTCAAATGCGTGCGGAGTTTATCTTCGGCACAACCGACATCAGCGAGTACGGCACGTTTGTTAATAAGATTAAGAGCCTTAACATCGATAAAGCGCTTGAAATTAACAACGCGGCACTTAAGCGCTACAACGCAAGATAACACCCACCCCGCCGGAAGCCTCCCCCGAGGGGGAGGTGGGCTTGCGAAAGCAAGCTCGGAGAGGGGGAAATACCGGGGCAATACCCCACAAAATACGTAAAGGAGATGAGGTATGAAAAATCGTGGTATAAAAAAACGCTTAGGCAAAACGGCGAACGCGGTTTTGGGCTTTTTGCCGTTTGTAATATTGTGCGTGGTGCCGATTGTTTCAATGCTCATCGTGCGGTCGTTTTACAGCCGCTCTCTTTACAAGCAGGTGTGCGCACTGACATCGTACGAGGAGCAAATGGTTGCCACCGCCGTGTCGGACGTTATCGTTGACATTCGCGCCGCATATTCCGCAATGCTTGACGAGCGCTATCAAACGGGCATAGAGCGGTATATGCGCGGCGAGTCGGTGAAGGGGTCGTTTTCCGTTATAGAAAAGCTCAAGGAATGTACGGAAACCACCGCCGCAGTGGAGGGTATGTATATCTACATACGCGACCGCGACGTGGTGCTTTCGAACTACGGCGCAACGGACAGCCGCCTTTTCTACCTTGCCAATTTCGACGAAACGGACTTTTCCTATGACGAATGGATGCAAAGCATAGAAAAGGACGCCGGCGTGGGCGATTTTGCCGAGCTTTCGGGCATACGGTCGAGCTTTGTCAATTATTCGATGAAATACGGCTACGAGGATTTCGGCGATAATTTAATCTTCGGCGCAATAGTCGACAAAACGGCGTTTTTCTCCAATGTGGAGGCGTCCGCCTGGAGAACGGGGTGCGGCACTTATATTTTTAACGGCAAAAACGAGATTATTTTCCGAAATGCCGGCGAAGAATATAAGGAGGAAATAACCGTCGAAACAAAA
>CAZIQC010000106.1:0-5165 GCA_964541335.1 uncultured Oscillospiraceae bacterium | reverse complement strand
CATTTATGCGCAAAACGCGCAGGTGCGCCGCGTGCTGGATATGCTTATCGACGGCACCATTTGTCCGAACAATCCGCGCAAATATTACGACCTTTATCAATCACTGATATTCGGTGAGCACGGACGTGCGGACGAATATATGGTAATCCGCGATTTTGAGGCATACTGCGAAATTCACGCCGTTGCCGACCGCGAGTACCGCGATAAGGAAAAATGGACGAAGAAAGCGATTATCAATACCGCAATGAGCGGATTTTTCTCAAGCGACAGAACCATTGAGGAGTATAACGACAAAATTTGGCACCTCAAAAAATACAATTAACCCCTAAAGCAAAGTAGAAACCGTTGCGTTAAGTGCATAAGGAACGGGAAGTTGTCCTTATGACGAAAAGGCTTGTGCCTTGCGATGACGGTTTCGCATTCCGTTGCTGCACCAAGGTAGTAATAAAAAGTCCTTTCTGCAGCATATGCAGAAAGGACTTTTTATTATGAAAAACAAAATATCGATAAAAAAAATGTGCACTCTCGCATTGCTGACGGCATTGTGTGCCTGCCTTGCGCTGTGCGCCACCTTCCGCGTGGGAAATCAGATAAAAATATCGCTGAAATTCATTCCCGTGTTTGTTACGGGTGCGCTTTACGGTCCGCTTGCCGCAGGTGCGGTTGCCGCCGCGGGCGATTTGGCAAACAGCCTTATAATGCCGGTGGGTCCCTATCTTCCGCAGATAACCGCGGTGGAGTTTTTATACGGATTTTTGTTCGGAATATTTTTTCATCGCGCAAGGGACAATGCGTTTTTCTATCTTCGTGCCGTTTTGTGCGCCGCGGTAACAGCCGCCGTAAGCTTAACGGTGATGACGGTTATTTTGATAGGTATGGGATATTTGCCGGGCTTTCGAAGCGGAAACGCCGTGCGGTTGCCCGCCGTGCTTTTGACGGCGGCGGTGCATATTGTTGTGTGTGCGGCGTTGCGCCGACCGATATTTTACTTAAAAGCAAAGGAGATTGAGAAGCTATGAGTGGCTTTACAACCTATGCAAACAGCTTTCAGGCGGTGAGCCGCCTGCGCTTGGAGGGCATAGCTCGCCTGTGCGATAAGCTCGGAGAGCCGCAACGTGCCCTGCGCTTTATACACGTTGCCGGGACAAACGGCAAAGGCTCGGTATGTGCATTTTTGCAAAGCATACTCACGCTTTCCGGCAAAAGGTGCGGAAAATTCATCTCGCCGAATATGCTTCGCGTTACGGAACGAATAAGCGTGGACGGTCGGGATATATCAAGCGCGGATATGCAACGAATAATGAATACCGTTGAGCCTGTTGTGCGCGAAATCGAAGCGGAAACGGGCGACACGCCCACCCAGTTTGAAATATGGACGGCGGCGGCTTTCGTTTATTTTAAGGAACAACGGTGCGATGTTGTGGTTTTGGAAACGGGTCTCGGCGGCAGACTTGACGCCACAAATATTATTGAAAAAAACCTTTGCGCCGTAATTACGCCCATCGGTATCGACCACACGGCATACCTCGGAAATACATTGGAAAAAATCGCCGTTGAAAAGGCGGGTATAATAAAGCCTGCGTGCCCGGTGATAACGGCGCGGCAAGCACCCGAGGCTATGCGTGTGATCGAAAATGCCTGTGCCGAAAGGGAAAGCGAGTTGCGCGTTTCTCTCGCGGCGAAAAACATACGAACGCAAGGCGGCGCGCTCTTTTTCGATACCGACAACGCGAATAATATCGAGGTGGGCTTGCAAGGCTTATATCAGGCGGAAAACGCCGCGCTTGCGCTTACCGTTGCGCGGTTTTTGAATATTGACGAGCAAACGGCGCGGCGCGGATTACTGCGCGCGCGAAATATCGGCAGATTTGAGCTTTTGTGCGCAAAACCGCCCATAATATTCGACGGGGCACATAACGAAAGCGGCTTGCGCGCCTTGACGCAGTCGGTAAAAAGTAGGTTTAAAAATGCTCCTCTCAGCATTGTTTATGCGGCAATGGCAGACAAAGACCTTGCCGCCGCCGTGCGCGTTTTTCGCGAGTGCGGCTTTGACGGGAACTGTAGCTTTTATACCGTTACGGTAAAGGATAACCCACGTGCGCAAACGGCACCTCGCCTGTGCGAAGCCTTGCGCGAAAACGGATTTTGCGCCGAAGCGTGCGAAAATGTTTCCGCCGCGCTATGTGCCGCGTTTTCCAAAGGGAAGCCCACGATTGTATGCGGCTCGTTATATTTGTATAAGGACATAGCGGACGCGGGCTTGGATTTTATCAATATTTGAAAAAAATTTTGTTTTTTTCGAACCGTTTGCGATTATGTGACGTATATAAGACAGACACAAGAAAGAAAGGAAGATTATTATGATGAAAAAATTCAGCGCGGCAGTTCTCGGTGCAGCTTTGGCAGTAAGCGCAATCCCCGTCGGGGCACTTGCCGAAAATGATGTAACCGCAATCGCAGAGCCGATAAAAAACGAGGTGCGGGCAGACTGTGTAAGGGACACGGTGCTCGTTTCCGACGTTGCGGATAATTACATAACCGTTAAAACCACGGAGGACAGGAGCATAGTCTTAAATATTACGGAAGACACGGTTTTGCTTGACAGTGAAACCGCCGCTCCCGCTCAAATTTCCGATATTAAGTCGGAGGATGTTGTTTGGGCGGAATATTCGAGCGAAATGACCAAAAGCATTCCCCCGCAGGCAACGGCGTTTTTCCTTGCATTAAATACGGATAAAGGCGGAAACGTTTCAACAATAACGGTTGACGAACTCTCGGAAAACGAGGACGGAAGCATTTGCGTAACGGACAATGCGCAAGACATTATCGTTACAATTTCCGAAAAGGCACAGATTAAGCCGTATCGCACAAAAAACATCGTACGTCTTTCGGATATACGCAAGGGCGATAAGCTGGCGGTGTGGTTTGATACGGTAACGCTCAGCCTTCCGGCGCAGGCATATTCCGAAAAGGTTGTTATAATCTTTGCCGCGGACGATATCGACGACCCCGAGGATACCGTTATCAGTGATTGGGCAAAAGAAGATATTGACGAAGCGTTTTCCCTCGGATTTATCGAAAGAATAATCGGCAACTTTACGGAAAACATAACGCGACGTGATTTTTGCGACGCCGTTTACAATATGATTTCCAAGATAAAAGACATTGCCGCCGACAAAAACGCAAAAGACCTGTTTAGCGACATTAAGGACGCAAAGATTGACGCGCTCGCTTCAATCGGAATTATTAACGGAAAGGGCGACGGACTTTTTGCCCCCGACGACGCGCTTACCCGCGAGGAAGCGGCAACAATTCTTTACCGCATAGCCGACTTTTTGCAATTAAAGGCGGACGAAATCCGCGGCGATAAGCCCTATTCCGACGACGGAAAGATTTCGTCCTGGGCGAGGGACGCGGTTTATGCTTTGGACGCACTCGGTATTGTAAAGGGCACGGATAACGGATTTGAGCCGCAAGGCACGTATACCAAGGAGCAATCGGCGGCAACGCTTATGCGCATTTTCAGACTGATAAAGAATAAATAAAAAGTAAAGAGAGAGGGTGCTTCTCCGATAAAACGGGGAAGCACCCTCTTTAATGCTTGAAGTTTTTTCAAAACGGCTTTTATCCTGCACGGAGGTTTTATTTCTCCTTTTGCGGGTTGAATTTAATTATTCGTAATTCAAATTTGCCGTGATGATTGAAGGTCGGTTCGTTTTTTATTTTATTGTGTTTATATCGTAAGGCGTGCTTTGATATACAAAGTAGTTAAGCCAGTTGGAATAAATAAGGTTTGCGTGTGCACGCCACCTGACAACGGGCTCTTCGGCGGGATTGTCGTTCGGGAAATAATTTTTCGGAATTTCGGGGTTAAGTCCCGCCGACAAATCGCGCAGATATTCCTTTTTTAAGGTGTCGCGGTCATACTCGGAATGACCCGTGATGAAAATTTGCCGCCCTTCGGGCGTCATTGCGGCATAAAGCCCCGCCTCGGGCGAAAAAGCAAGGATTTTTATATCGGGACAGCTTTCCAAATCCTCTACCTTTACCGTGGTGTGGCGCGAATGCGGCACAAAGAACTCGTCATCGAAGCCGCGCAAAAGCATTGGATTTTTATACACAACACGATGTGCAAATACCCCCGAGAGCTTTTTTTCGAGAGGGTGTTTTTGTATTTTGTAGTGGTAATACAATGCTGCCTGTGCACCCCAGCAAATGTGGAAGGTGCTGTGCACGTGCGTTTTCGTCCATTCCATAATCTCGCACAGCTCGTCCCAGTAGTCAACCTCTTCAAAATCCAGCTTTTCCACGGGTGCGCCCGTTATGATGAAGCCGTCGAACCTTTCGTCCTTTATTTGGTCAAACGTTTTGTAAAACGTAAGCATATGCTCCTGAGAGGCGTTTTTAGCCTCATGAGTTTTCGTTTGAACAAGCGTGGGCGATACCTGAAGCGGCGTATTCGACAAAAGCCGTGCAAGCTGTGTTTCCGTTTCGATTTTGGTCGGCATAAGGTTTAATATGCCGATTTTAAGCGGGCGAATATCCTGCGACGCGGCGCGTATTTCATCCATTACAAATATGTTTTCCGCGGCAAGAGTTTGTGCCGCGGGAAGTTTTGGCGGAATTTTGATGGGCATTTATATCCTCCTTAAATTGCCGAAAGTGCGGAATCTATATCGGCAATAATGTCGGCGGCGTCCTCAAGACCGCACGAAAAGCGCACCAAATCCGCGCCTACGCCGGCGGCAAGAAGCTCGTCGTCATTCATTTGACGATGTGTGGTGCTTGCGGGGTGCAGACAGCACGTTTTCGAATCGGCCACGTGTGTTTCAACCGACGCAAGCGTAAGGCTGTTCATAAACCGCGCCGCGGCACTGCGACCGCCCTTTACGCCGAACGATATTACGCCGCACGAGCCGTTCGGCAAATATTTTTGAGAAAGAGAGCGGCACTTGTCGCCGTCAAGGTCACAGCAACGTATCCATTCGATTTTCGGATGGTTTTTAAGGTGCTTTGCAACGAGAAGAGCGTTTTCGCAATGACGCTTTACCCGAAGATTTAAGCTTTCCAGCCCGAGCGAGAGAAGATATGCGTTTTGCGGCGACTGAATAGAGCCGAAATCGCGCATAAGCTGAGCCGTGGCTTTTGTTATGTATGCCCCGCCC
>CAZIQC010000105.1:0-5177 GCA_964541335.1 uncultured Oscillospiraceae bacterium | reverse complement strand
TGCGGCGAGCTGTTGCCGAACCTCGGCTTTGCGGCACATTCCGCGGAAAAAAACGAAATGATGGTATACATTGCGGAAATTCCGAAAAGGTCCAACATAGACGAACTGTACGAAACGGTTGATTTTGTGCTGGAGCTTGTTCACAAGGAGTTTGAGTTTGACATATTGGCGGCATTCGGTGCGGAGCATGCGGGCTTGGCGGGTATATCGCGCAGCTATCGCGAAGCGCGCGATGTGCTGGACAACAGCCTTTCGGGGAAGAAAAGCGGGCGCGTAACTTATACGGACACCGCCGAGCTTTTGAAAAAAGGGCATATTTACTCGATAGAACAGGAAAACAAGCTCATTAATCTTTTAAAATCGAACAGTAGGGACGAGCTGTTAAAGGAAATACGCGGCATTTTCGAAAAGAACCTAAGCCCCGACCGCTTTTCCGTAAATGCGGTGCGCTATCTCGTAACGGATCTTTTTAACACGACAAAAAGGTTTTTAATTCAAAGCGGACGTGCCGTCGACAAGGAGTTCCCGAACGAAACACGCTTTGTAAGCAATGTTTTCAAATGTAACGACGTGGGGAAAATGGAGCAGGTTATAACGCGGCTGTTTATTGAAAGCGCAAACAAAGCGGCAACCAAAAAACCGACGGAGGACATAGCGGAAAGCGTTGTGGATTATATAAAGGAAAATTACCAAAATCAAAATCTCAGCATTGCAATGATTGCCGACAATTTTTCGATGAATCACGACTATATCTCGCGCAAATTCAAGGAGATGACGGGTGCACGCATAAACGACTATATCCAAAGCGTGCGCACGGAGCACGCAAAGTCGCTTTTGTGCGACGAAAAAATCCTTATCTCAAGCGTTGCACAGCGGGCAGGCTTTTCAAGCTACCGCACCTTTGTGCGTGTATTTACGAACATAACGGGGCTTACCCCGAAGCAATACAGAGATAAGCAAGCAAAACAAGGAGGAACGGTATGAAAAAAAGATTGTGTGCATTCTTTACGGCGGCGGTGCTTGCCGCACAGGCGACTGCGGCCTTTGCCGCATTGGACAGGGTGTATTTTACGAATTTAACGAAAACCGCCACCGGCGTAAGTGTGGATGCGCGCTACGAGGGAAGCGGCGAGGAAAGCGTGTACCTGATAGGTGCATATATTGACGCCGACGGCAAAATTGTCGCTATCGATGAGGAGCATACCACGCTGACAGACGGCGGAAGCGATACGTTGACGCTGACAGTTGAGGATAAAAGTGACGTTGCCTCTCTTTCTTACTTTTTGTGGGACGGCATAAACGGCAGAACCCCTATCGACAATGCGCCGCCCGCTCCCGCAACGAATATTTCCTCAACCGCGCAGAGACCGGGCAGCGTAACGCTTGAATGGGATGCCGCGCTTGACGATTTTGACGATGTTTCTTCTTACGATGTTTACAATATGGGAATGAAGGTGGGCACGGCAACAACCGAGGCTTTCACCGATACAAATTATCTTGACCGCGGTGCGAAGCAGACCTACGAGCTGGTTACGACCGACGGCGAGGGACTGCAATCGCCGAGGTCGGCGGCATTTTCGGTAAAAACGGGCGACATTCCCACGGCTGTTTGCGCGGGAAGCAGTGTTATAACCGACGGGCGATTGGAATATATAGTTGACGAAAATTATTCGTATTACGGTTCAACCGCCGCCGCGGAGGCGGACGGTATCTCTTGCAGAAGAACGGTTAATCCCAAGGAGGATGGGTTGGGCACACGCGATATAATCACCCGCCACCCGTTTAAGATAGGCGCGGACTATGCCCAAACGCTTTCGGGCATAACGGATTTTACGCTGTCGCTTACGTATTTTGACGATTTTTCCGGAAATATAGTTATAGAATACGTAAAGTCGGGCGGAGATGTAAATCAATTTCAGGCTTCGTCGTCGATAAAGGCAACAAACACCGGCAAATGGAGAACGGCATCGGTAAGAATATACAACGCGGATTTCAGCCGACTTTCGGAAAGCTCGGGCAACAGCTACGCCGTTATGAGATTTAACAACGGCAAAAAGGATTTTAAGGTGCGCAGTCTTTCCGTTGCACCCACAGGCGAGTATACCGCCCTGCTTCAATCGGCGAAGTTCGAGGTAACCGAAGGCTTTGTAAACGGCGGCATTTTGGCGGGCATTTCAGCCGACGGCGCGGTGCAAAAAGCAACAATCGGAAGCCGCGGCGCGGCAAAAATACCTGCGGGAACCGTTCTTGAGTGCGACGCCTCCGCGGACATTATAAAGTCGACCGACACAAGCCTGTGCGTGGAAATAGAATATTATACGGAAGACAAGGACGAAAGCATAGTTTTAAAATACAATTCTTCCTCGGGAAACGAGCAGGAGGAAACGGAACAGCCCGTTACCGCGGCGGGCAAGTGGCAAAGAATGCGCTTTGAATTAACCGACGCGGCGTTTAACAACGCATACCTCGGTTCGCAGCTTACCGACGGGGCTGATTTTACCGTGAGTGCGAGAGAAAACGATGTGTACATTCACAGTGTGCGTGTATTTAAAAAGTAAGGGGGCGGTAAAGTGAAAAAGCGTTTATTGAGCTTGGCATTGGCGGCACTTATGCTGCCGATTGCTTACGCACCGCGGGCAACCGCCGCCACCGACTATCGCATTACGCAAGAAAAGGTAACAGCGCCCTCGCCCATACGGGAAAATTGCGCGGGAATTATTTTTTACGACACACCGCAAAGCACGGGTATGACCTTTGAGGACGGAATAAACGAGGATCGCTACTCGGTTACGTACAGTCAACAGGTGTCCTACGGAGATGTTGCCTGCCGAGAAGTGTTTGTGGAAAATTATTTTTATATGAAGCTTGACCGCGCCTTTGCCGCGGCGCAGGATCGCGTGTTCGAAATAGTGCTCGATTATTGGGATTACGGCGGCGGCGGCTCGTTTCATATAGAATACACCACCGACAGCCAAGGTAATTACAAACGGATAACCGTGCCCAAGCTCGGACTTGACGAAAACAATCAAAAAACGGCGGGGTCGTGGTATCGCGCCACGGTATATGTGGACGACGCGTGCTTTACGGGAAGTATGGATTACAGCTCGGACTTTCGCATTTTGTCAAACGCATACAACGCGTTTTCGCGTGTAGAGGTGCGAAACATCAGCCGCACCGCCGGCAAGAATGAGGATTTCGGCACATTTAACGCGCGGCGCGCGGGCGTGCTTAACTACCTCGGTATGTTTGACGGGTTCGGCACGGGGGAGGAGTTTGACCCCTGCTTGGACAAAAAGCTCACGCGAGAGGAATTTATCGTGCAAATGCTCAAAAGCTACAACCTCGGGGAGGAGGCTTTAAAGCAAAAGCTTTCCGCAGGCTTTTCGGACGTTTCCGAAGCCGCCGCGCCGTATATCGGCTTGGCAAACAAAATGGGGCTTATCGATAAAACGGGCACATTGGGCGCAAGCGAATACATTACTCAAACGGAAATGTTTGTTTATTATTTGCGGCTTATCGGCGCACAGGGTGCCGACCTTTACGCAAATGCGTTTTCCCTTGCGGAAAAGTACGGGCTTAACAGCGCGGGCAGTATGATTTTTCAGCCCGAAAAGGAAGTAACGGTGGATAATTTTGTAATACCGGCACTGCTTGCCTTTTCGAAAGACCATTTAAAAACAGGCAAAAGTCCGTTTAAAACGTTGTTTGAGCAAGGGGTGTATAATCAAAGCACAATACTTGCCGCAGGTGACGACTCGCTTACCGACTGGCTTTTGAGTACGGAATTTTACATACAAAAGAAAACCGTTACGGACGAGTACTCGGGCAGAGAGTGGAACAAGATAGACTTTCTCGGGCAAAGCGCGCTGAAAGAATATTATACGCAAAACTGTATGAGCACGGATTGCAGTCGCATTTATTTTCGCGATGAGGATTTGCGCCTTTTCGAATATGAGCTTTCAAGCGGCAAAACAAAATACATAGGCAATCTTTTGCGTGATTACAACTATATGGTAACGCCGCAAAACAACCTGTGGTACACAAACGACAAGTGGGAAATTGTGAAGCTTGACCTTGACACCTATCAAGAAGAGATAATGGGCACTATTCCCGAATGGCAAACGCAAAAACCCTTTATGATGCAGGTCAACAACGCCGAAACGCGCATAAGCTACGAATGGTTCGACACAAAGGGCGATTTTGACGCAAACTATCGCAGTCGTATTCCCATTTACAATCTTGAAACGCGCGAGTGGGATTTACGCTTCAGCTACGGGTTCGATACCGAGTGGTATCGCCCGAACCACCAGTGCATAAATCCCAAGTACGACAACTACGCGTTTTTCGCGCACGAGGGTAACGCCCCCGACGGCAGTCCCCAGCGCGATAGGGTGTGGGTTGTCAATATGGACACGAACGAGTATTACAATGCCATTCCCCAAAAATATTTTAAAACGGGATACATCGGCGAAAGCTTGGTGCACGAGGCTTGGTCGAACAGCGGCGAGTGGATAATGTGCGTTAAAAACCTTATGGCCCTTGACGGGCTGGAGCGCGGCGTAGGCGTGGGCGCCGCGATAAGGGTGCGCCCCGACGGCACCGATAAGCGCTATATCCCGGCAGACTACACCTTTACGTGGAACAACGGCGGCATAGGCGACCAAATAAACCATTGTATGCTGTCGAATACGTCCGACCGCTGGCTTGTGTGCGACAGCCGCTACGGGCGCGGGTGGGTGGATATATATTTGATAGATACGTTTACGGGGGCGTCGTACTTTTTGGCGCGCACCGTGCAAACGGGGTCAAACCCGGGGCACACGCACCCGCAATTTTCGCCCGATGACCAAACCGTTATCTTCGGACTGTGGAGCGACGACAAAAAGAGAGTGGAAATAGGCTGGATGGACGTGTCCGACATTGTAAACAAGCCGCTCGTCGGCGGCGAGTACAATATTTCCTCCACGTGCGACACGTTCGGCTACAGCGGCTTTGACCATTACATAGTGCCGCAAAAAAACGCGGCGGGAGAGATTACATCCTTTGTTATCCCGGGCGGCAACGAAATGTACGTAAGAGTAAAGCCAAGCCTTATCGAAAGCGACAATACCCCCGCCGATATTACCGTTACCTACAAGGACACGGGCTATAACGATATATGCATATCTTACCTTACG
>CAZIQC010000104.1:0-5193 GCA_964541335.1 uncultured Oscillospiraceae bacterium | reverse complement strand
ATCGAGGAGATACTCGTTTCTGCGCAGAAGCAGCACGCGGGTGTTATTGTCGTTTGCCGAAAGCGTACCGTCCGCTTCGGGTTCGGATATTTGCACCAAATCCACCAGCGTTCCCACCGACACCTCGTTGTTCACGCTGTCGTAAATCTGCACGCTCAAATACGACTTTCCCTTAAACGAGGTAGCCGTCAGTGTACCGTTTTCGTGTCCCGCGGGGTTAAGCGTCAATATGCCGTTTGCTCCCACGGAATAAACCTCGCCGAATATCGTGCAAAAAACAGTGCCGTACCCGTTAATAAAGGGGGTTTTGTCGTTTTTAAGACTGCACAGTTTTTCCGCACGAAGCACCCTGTCGCCGTATTGGGCAATTTTTAAAACGTCGCCGCGCATTAAATCCCGCGGAAACGTATTTTCGTACTTTTCCGTGTAGGAAACGGGCTTTCCGTAGCTGTAGCCCACCACCTGCATATAGTTGCCGCCGTCCTTATCCACGGCATAGCGCACCTTGTCCACAAGCACCAATCTTTGCTCATACATCGTGTCTGCCGTAAGCTCAACGGTTATAACCCGCGGCACAAGCGTTTCGTCGCAATCGTAAAGCACCATATTGTGCGAGTTGTCCGTTTCGATATCGCCGGGCTTTACCACGGTGTATGCGTCATCGCGGTCAAGGTCTTTGTATTTTGCGAAAATAATCGTGTCAGGGCCGACGGTGTATTTGTAAGACATCATAAACGACTGCTTGGAGTTGAATTTCAGGCTTCCGCTGTAGTCGCGCGTAAAGCAGGTATTGTCATACCCGTATTCCGACGTGCAGTCGGCGGCAAATTCCACCGCTGTGAGATTTCCGTCGCCGTTAAGCTCAACGCGCACAACCTGCTCTTTAAGCTCGCCGTCGGTATACAAGCCCGAAAACGAAAGAAGGTCTTTCCCGGTTTTTCCCGAAGCGCCGTTTAGGGTTATTTTCTTCTCGGTTGTTGCGGTAACGGTGTCGCCCGTTTCAAGAAGCAGCTTAAGCTCCGCCCCGGCGGCATTGCTTAAAGCTCCCGAGGCTTGGGCGGCGTTTATCAAATATGCGTACATCGGTCGGCTTTCGTCGGTCTCTTCAAGGCTTGCGATGTTTCCCGCCATATCCAAATAATATGTATAGGTTTTTCCGGGGCGCGGCTCGCAAAGAACATATTCACCCGCGGATTTTAAAGCGTCGTAGCTGCTTGCCGTAATATATTCGGTTTCGTCGAACGAATACGCCGTGCGCGCATTTTTCTCTCCCACCGCTTGAAGCTTGGCCGTTTTTCCCGGTGCGTTTACATATACGTAAGCATATTTGTTATCCAAACTCGCAACATAGGAAACAACACAGCCGCTTCGCACATTTTCAAGCGGAATCGGCTTCCCGTATTCCGTTATTTTCACATTTTTGTATTTGTCGAGAAAAAGTGTTTTCCCGTATTTGTCGGCAATAAATTCTCCCGTAACCGACACCGAGCTTACGAATATGTTTTCAAACTCTTCTATAATAACAATGTCGTAGTTTCCGTCGGTGTTGTTGTCTATAAAGCGCAGTGTTCCCGCCGTGGGCTTAAGTCTGCCGTATTCGTTGCACGCCGTGTTGTTGTAAAACAGGTCGGCATATTTGTCCACGCTTATATCGCTCCGCTTTCCGTTGTCGCTGTAAACGATGTTCGTTCCGCTGTACAGCGGGTCGTCCGGCAAAAGGCTTTCCGCCGTAATTTCGAGTATGTCGTTGCTCGGCATAGCCCTTGCATAAAGCAGTGTGTTGTTTCCGTTTTTCTCATATCGATAAAAAAAGCTTACCTTACAGCCCAAAAGCCTTGAAAGGTCCGCGCCGTCCGCTATGATATAATCGTTTCCGTCTATAACGGCAATATTCTCGTTTGCCGCGCGCGAAAGGTACGTCACCATACCGTTGCTTTGAACCGTTCCCTCGTTGTAATATATCGAATGATTTATCGAGAGCAGCTCGCGTTCTTCGTTAATTCGGTAAATCGCACCGCCGACGGTCGAATACTCCGTCGCGTCCATAACCTCGGTGCGTGCCGCGTTGTACAAAAGCCACACTGCCGTGTCCGCGGTTATGGGGTCTTTCGTATTTCCGGTTTTAATGTTTTTTGTCAGCTTAAGGCTTTGTGCGGCGGCAATATAGGATATGGGATATTCGCCGTATTTCGCGGCTATGTAATCCCTATAGCCCAAAACGTCCGCCGTAAGCTTAACCGCCTGCTCGTAGGTTATGTAATCATTCGGCGAAAATACGCCGTTTCCCGTGCCGCTTACAAGCCCGAGGCTGTAAAAGGTGCAAATTTCGTCCTTGTGGGGCGTTTGCTCGTTTACATCCGCAAACGGAATTTGCGCCGCGGAAACGGTTGCAACCTCATAGCCCGCAAGTGTGCACAAGCCGCCGATAAACTGTGCCCTCGTAACGAATGCGCCGCGGTCGGCGTTTTGTATGTCATCGGGCAAAAGCCGCATTTGGCACAGTGCGTCGAAAGCCTCCGAGCTTATCGGGGTAAACACGGCTTCGCCGCTCGGCGCGGCGGCGGTTTCCTCCGCACCGGCCGCCCCTGCCGAAAGCAACAGCATTGCCGCCAAAGCGGTTGCCGTTATTCTTTTTACGATTTTTTCCATATATCTTGCCTCCTAAGCTCTTATCGGTTATGCGAGCCGCAGTATCAGATAAGTTCTCTGAGCATACATATCAATTTTGCCGTTTCGGCACGCGTTAAGCTTGCCTTGGGGCGCAGGGTGTTGTCCTCGTAGCCGTTTAATATGCCCGCGCCGCAAAGGATTTTAACGCTTTCTTTTGCATATTCGCTTATATCCGCGTTGTCCGCAAAGGTAAGCTCCGCTTGTGCGCCGTGCTTGTTAAAGAAGCCGAGCACACCCGCCGAAATCACCGCCGCGTCCTCGCGGGTAATCGTTCTTCCCGCGCCGAAGGCTCCGTCGCCCATACCGTTTACAAGGCTTGCCTCCGTTGCGGAAGCAACATATACGTAATACCACTCGTCGGGGTTCACATCGGTAAAATCACACACGGCATCCTTTTTGTAAAGACCCGCGGCGGATATTATAAGCTTAACGAATTCTTCGCGCGTAACCTTGTTTTCGGGGTAAAAATTCCCGTCGGGATAGCCGTTTATTATATTCTTTTCGCGAAGAGCGGTTACATAGCCGTTTGCCCAGTGCGCCGCGGGGCAGTCTTTAAAGTTTGCGCTTGCGGCTGTGCCCGCGCTTTCGGTACTCTCGCCCGAGGTTATGCCGTAGGCGGTGTTTTTCTTGCTTCCGCCGCCACCGCCGCCGCCCTCCGGCTGCGGGTCGGGGGTCGGGTCGGGCGACAGGGCATTTGCCAAGCCGCCGTCAAACGCGGTTTTTATATCCGCCGGGGCGGTAAAGCTCTTGTCGTGTATCTGCCGCAGTACCTTTTGCCGCTGTGCAAGATTAAGGCTTGTAAACGAAGCATAGTCCGCCGCGGTTATATGAAGCATTTTGTAACAGCCGGCGAGGTCGGTTTCGATATCATCCCACGAGGCGGCGTTTATTATGTTTAACGCGAGATATTCGTCAAACGCCGTTTTAAGCTCCGTACCCGAGGTTATACCCGCGCCGTTGTTGTAATTTGCCGCCGCACCCGCCAAGTTTTTATATACGGTGTCGGCAAAGCTTTTGTAGGTTGCCTGTGTTTTATCTATGCCCACAAGCGCCGACACAGCCTCCGTTTTTTGTTTGAGCGCTATGCCGTCGGCATTATCGCCCGCAAGATATTCAAGCACAGCCGACACCGTCCAGGCGTCTTTAACGTCTTCAAGCGATTTAAACGCATTGTTGTAATCGCCCTTTCTTATGCTCAAAAGCATACTAAGCCGCACGGTGCTTCTCGGCTCGCTTCCCGCATTAAGCCTGAGCGGAAGGTTTCCCTTTGTTACGCAAGCGTCAATGCTCTGTGCGTCCGCTCGGTTAAATTCCGCCAGCAAGTCATCCTTGGGCGGGGTAACAACCACGTCGCACGTTGCGCTTGTTCCCAAATATCCGCCGCCGTGCAAATAAATCGTGTATTCGCCGTTCGGCGCGGAAAGGTCGTCGGCAATGTTAAACTCCACCGTGCCCGCTGCGCGTGCCGAAAGCGTTATCTCTCCCGCGCGGGCATAGTTTTCAATGCTTCTCGCATCGCCCTTTTTGTACATAACCGCGCTCACACGCTGTACATAGTCTACAAGCGATTTAACCTCGACCGACAGCTTCATTTCGGAATAATCGCCGCTCCACGAGGTAATCTCCAACGAATTTGCCGCCGACGCCGCCGTGCACAGCGTCATAAGGCTTATAACAAAAGCCGCCGCCAAAACAGAAAACCTTTTCATAGTACGTCGTCCTTTCGAAAAAATTTATCAGCCCTTTACCGCGCCTACCATAACGCCCTTCACAAAATATTTTTGCAAGAACGGGTAAATGCAAAGTATCGGAAGCGTGGACACAACCACAACCGCATATTTTATGCTTTCCGCAATGCTGTAATCGTCCGCCGCGGTTGCGCCCTGGGTCATCGTGGCGGTGTCGTTTTGAAGCAAAATCTCTCTTAATACGAGCTGAAGCGGGTACTTCGTTCGGTCGTTTAAGTAGATGCTTGCGTTAAACCAGGAATTCCAGTATCCCACGCCGTAGTAAAGTATCATAACGGCGATTATTGCCTTTGAAAGCGGGATTATAACGTTCCATATAATGGACAAATGCCCCGCCCCGTCAAGAAATGCCGCCTCCTCAAGGCTTGCGGGTATTCCCTCGAACGAGGTTCTCATTATAATAAGGTTGTATGTGCTTATCGCGCCGGGCAATATAAGCGACCACAGCGAGTTGTAAAGCCCCAATTCCTTAATATTTACGAACGACGGAATCATTCCCCCGCTGAAAAACATTGTAAAAAGCATTAAGGCTATAATCGGCTTTTTGAGCATAATTGCGCTTTTTCTCGACAAAAAGTATGCCGCAAGCGTGGTCATTACCAAATTGATAACAACACCCACAACCAATATAAACAGCGTGTTTGCATAGCCCGAAAGTATCATCGGGTTTTGCACAACGGATTTGTACGCCGCGAAATTAAGCCCCTCGGGCTTTAAAAGCAAGCCCGAATGTGCCATCAGCCTGCCCGAATCACTGAGCGAGGCAAACACCACA
>CAZIQC010000103.1:0-5202 GCA_964541335.1 uncultured Oscillospiraceae bacterium | reverse complement strand
AGCTGTCGCAAAGCGACTGAGGGATTGTTGAAAATTGATTTAATCAGTATTTACTTAAGCTTTGTCGTTCGAATTTAAATCGAAGCAACGCTTTGCTTGCAAGGAGCAAAGCTTGCACGGATTGCAACCTTGCAGAAAGCGTCAGTTATATTCTGTGCATTGAATTAAAAACCTTTTCGTGTCGCATATGAATTTTTTGTCCCATTTGTTCTCCGAGAACCTTAAGCTCCGCCGCCGCGTCCGAAAAGCGCACGCTCGCACCCGACATATCCACCAGCATAACCATCAAAAAGGTGTTTTCCTTAATTGTTTGCGAAATATCGACAATGTTTATATCGTTATCCGCCAAGTATTTGCTCACGCGCGCGATAATTCCCACCGAATCCGCACCCGTTACTGTAATTACGGACTGCATAATAACCTCCCGCGCTCAGTTGTTTTTTGCGGCGAGGCTCTTTATGCAATCGCCGCACACGTATTTTCCGCCGAACTCTTCGATACCTTCCGTTCCCGAACAAAAGATACACGTTCTTTGATACTTTTTCAGAATAACGGCGTCACCGTCGACATAGATTTCTAAAGAATCCTTTTCCGCTATATCAAGTGTGCGACGAAGCTCTATCGGAAGAACAATTCTTCCAAGCTCGTCAACCTTTCTTACTATTCCCGTAGCTTTCATATCTGCTCTCTCCCTGTTTTTCGGCAAAATGCCGTATTGTTTAATCGACTACGATTTTATCACAACATTGTCTTTGCCGTCAACATAAAATTGCTTTTTTTTACAATTAGTTCAAAAACGGAGGTTTTTTCTATGCTTAATTACATATGGAGTGCAATTATTCTGATATGCATTGTTTTTTTCGGCTTAAATCCGAACAACGGCGATTTTGCGACGGTGCTTTTTTCATCAATCGAAAAAGCTCTGTCGCTGACGCTTTCTCTCGGCGGGATTATGTGCTTTTGGGCGGGCATAATGCGCATTGCCGAGGACGCGGGGCTGTGCGAAAGCTTCTCGCGGCTTTTGCACCCTTTGCTCCGCCCGTTTTTCCCGAACTTAAAAAAGAACAGTCGGGCGTTGAATTTTATAACAATGAATATCGCCGCAAATTTTCTGGGTATGGGCAATGCCGCCACGCCGCTCGGCATATCCGCCATGGAAGAGCTTGAACGAAAAGCGTCGCTTCCCGATACCGCCTCCGACGAGATGTGTATGCTTGTTATTTTAAACTGTGCCTCACTCCAGCTTATTCCGTCAACCGTTATCGGACTGCGTGCGGCAGCCGGCGCAAGTGCCCCTGCCGATATTGTTCCGTGCGTTTGGCTTACGTCGATATGCTCGCTTGCGGCAAGCGTGACCCTGTTTTATGCTTTGAAGAGGTATTTTAAATATGAATAAGCTTTCGGATTTCATTGTTCCCGCTATGCTTTTCGGAATTATAGCCGTTTCGCTCCTGCGCGGGAAAAGTCCGTTTACGTCGTTTACCGTCGGCGCAAAAGCCGCGCTTAAAGATGTTTATGCCGTTTTTCCCGCGCTTTTGGCTCTTGTTGTTATGACGGAGCTTTTAACGGCTTCCGGCGCTCTCGATCTGTTTGCTTCGATTACGGCTCCGCTTTTGAACTTATTCAAAATTCCGCCCGAGGTCGGTCAGCTTTTCGTAATACGCCCCGTTTCTGGAAGCGGCGCAACCGCGGTTTTGCAAAAAATTCTCTCGGAAAATCCGCCCGAAAGCTTAATCGCAAAATGCGCCTGTGTTATCTGCGCGGGCACGGAAACAACACTGTATGTTTGCGCCGTTTATTTCGGACGCACACGTATAAAAAAGCTGCGTCACTGCTTGATATGCGCCCTCTTCGGCGATATTGTATGTGTAATTGCCGCGTGTTTTTTTTGCGGATTGTTTCTTTAAATTTTACAAATCATACACTTGTATTTAAAGAGTGAGTGTGATATAATGAGTTTAAGCTAAGCTTGAAATCAGCGATATAAATTTCTTGCGAAATTTGCGATATGCCGTCGGGTAGCAATATATCGCATTTTCGGCAAAACGAAAATATATCGCACGAACAAAGCGAGTATATCGCCAAAACAACGGCACATAAATTATTCGCCGTTCTGCAATAAACATACACTATTTTTTGCGAGGTTATACTATGGCAATCAAACAAGAATTTTTACCGGTGATACCCACACGCGGGTTTATAATATATCCGGGCACGGTTTTCCATTTCGACGTTGCACGCAAGCAAAGCATATGTGCGATAAATGCCGCTCTTTGTAAAAACGGCTTTGTTTTCCTTGCTTCTCAAACGGACGATTCGGTCGAAGAACCCACTCCCGACGATTTACATAAATTCGGCATTGTCGCAAAAATTTTGCGTACGGTAACAACTCCCGACGGAGTCAGGGTTTTAATAGAGGGAACATCGCGCGGTCTCATCGCTTCGATTGAAAAAACCGAGGGCTTTTATACCGCGGGCGTTAAAATAAAATCTTCATCCGTACGCAATCTTTCACCCGAGCATTATGCCGCGCTTTTAAATCACATACACATTCTGTTGAGCAATTTCGCCGAGCTTGACAAAAAAATTGCCTCGGCACCGTTTTTGAAAAATCTTCCCGAGGACAATCCGTCACATTTTTGCGATATTATCGCCGAAAATCTTCTTCGCAGAAATGAGGATAAGCTCGCTCTGCTTGAGATTACAAATGTTAAAAAGCGACTGCTGAAGCTTCTCGACCTGCTTACCACGGAATACAAAATTTCCGAAGCGGAAAGCATTATCTCGTTGCGTGTCAAGGAACAAATGGAGGATAACAATCGCGACTATTATCTGCGCGAACAGCTCAAGGCGATACATTCCGAACTCGGTGACGATGATTTCGACGAGACAGATGCTCTCCGCGAAAAAATCGAAAGCACCGCCCTTTCGGACGACGCATACGAAAAAGCCATGCGCGAGCTTCGCTCGCTTGAAAAAATGCAGCCCACCTCGCCCGAGGCGAATATATCAAGACATTATCTTGAGGTTTTGTGTTCTGTTCCGTGGGGTATACAAACTCCGCTTTGCACCGATATTTCCGCCGCACAAAAAGAGCTTGACAAAAGCCATTACGGTATGGAAAAGGTTAAAGAACGTATACTTGAACAGCTTGCCGTTATAAATCGTACCCATAAGCCGTGCGGCAGTGTTTTGTGTCTTGTCGGTGCTCCGGGTGTCGGCAAAACCTCCGTTGCAAAATCGATTGCGCGGGCGTGCGGGCGCAAGTTTGAACGCATAAGCCTCGGCGGTATGCGTGACGAGGCCGAGTTGCGCGGTCACAGAAAAACCTATATCGGTGCAATGCCCGGGCGTATTGCGGACGCGCTTCGCAAGGCAAAAGCCTCAAATCCGCTGATACTTCTCGACGAGATAGACAAGCTCGGGTCGGACTATAAAGGCGATCCCTCGTCTGCCCTGCTTGAAATACTCGATCCCGAGCAAAACTCATCGTTTCGCGACAATTTTCTCGAAACGGGAATAGATTTGTCGGGCGTTTTGTTCATTGCCACGGCAAACACCGTCGACACAATTCCCGCGCCGCTTGTCGACCGTCTTGAAATATTGGAGCTTCCGAGCTATACCGACGACGAAAAGCTCAACATTGCGAAAAAGCACCTTATTCCGGCTCAGCTTTCGTTTCATTCAATGCCGCCGCACAGCGTACGCTTCAGTTCAAAGGCCGTGTTGTCGATAATAACCGACTACACGCGTGAGGCGGGCGTGCGCTCTCTCGAGCGCGAAATACAAACCGTTGTAAGAAAATGCGTAATGCGCGCAAGCAAGGGAGATAACGCCGATTTTTCCGTAACGGAGAAAAATCTTTCCGATTTTTTGGGCAAGAAGCGTTATTTCCGTGACGAGCCGTTCGGCAAGCCGTGTGTCGGCATTGTCAACGGGCTCGCCTGGACAAGTGTCGGCGGCGAGGTTCTTCTTTGCGAATGTGCGGTGTCGGACGGCGGCGGCAAGCTTATTTTAACGGGTAAGCTCGGCGATGTGATGAAAGAATCCGCTCAAACCGCGCTCGGCTATGTGCGCGGTATAGCCACCGACCTCGGTATAAGCTCAAGTGTATTTAAAGAAAAGGACATACACATTCATTTTCCCGAGGGCGCGGTTCCCAAGGACGGACCGAGTGCCGGCATAACCATAGCCACGGCACTTGTCAGTGCACTTTGCTCCGTTCCGCTTAAAAGCGGCATTGCAATGACGGGCGAAATTTCGCTCACCGGGCGCGTAATGCCTATAGGCGGCTTGCGGGAAAAAGCACTCGGTGCATACAGGCTCGGAATAAAAGAAATAATAATTCCGAAGGATAACGAAAAAGATTTGTCCGAGCTTCCGACCGCGGTATTAAAAAGCATTGTCTTTTATCCCGTATCCGATTGCCGCGAGGTGTTTAAGATATGCCTTGTAAAATCACAACCGCAGCCGCACCCCGAAAACAAACCCGAAAGGACTCGATTTTATGAATATTCATAATGCTTCGCTGACAATTTCCGCAGTTTATCCCCGGCAATATCCCTCCACGGTTTTCCCCGATATAGCCTTTGCCGGAAGAAGTAACGTCGGCAAAAGCTCGTTTATCAATAAAATGCTTAACAGAAAATCCCTTGCGCGAACAAGCTCAAAGCCGGGAAAAACCGCAACAATAAATTTTTATAATATTGACGATAAAATAAACTTTGTGGATCTTCCGGGCTACGGCTATGCCGCCGTATCGCGCGAGGAAAAAAAGCGTTGGTCGAATATGATTGAAACCTACCTTGCCACACGCTCCACGCTTATGTGCACGGCACTTTTGGTCGATGCACGCCACCGCCCGACGGAGGACGACATCACAATGCTCGATTTTATTCGCCGTCGGCACGGTTTTGCGCTCGTTTTTGCGACAAAGTGCGACAAGGTTGCGAAAGCCCGACTTAACGAACATCTTGACGACATTTATTACACGCTGAACTTAACCGATGACGATATACTGATTCCGTTTTCGGCGCAAACGGGGCTTGGCGTGGAAGACGCCTGGGAGGCAATTTCAGAGCTGTGCCTCGGGCAATAAAAAATGTGCGGATATAGCTCAGGGCTAATAAGGAAGTATTTTAGAAAATGTGGTATAACCTCAGAAAAAAGGGGTTACACCTATTTTTCTTTATGCAGATTTAA
>CAZIQC010000102.1:0-5361 GCA_964541335.1 uncultured Oscillospiraceae bacterium | reverse complement strand
CGGAAAATACGGAGTATTTTGAGCTTTTAATCCGTGCCGCGCTCAATCATCTCGATTTAAACGGGGTGAAAAACGCACTGTGCCGCAACGCCGATTTGAAGGATAAATTGTGTGCACTCGGCTTTTGTGAAAAAGGCGAATGTGCCGAGGTTGTCATTGAAAATTTTTTTAAGCCGTGTTATGAAAAAAATATTTAAAAAAAATTATTAAAAAAAAAAAAAAAAGATGTATAATTATAGTATAATGGGAAAATTTGAATGTTGTTTTCAACAGGCAGGAGGAACAGAGTATGAATTCCATTGAAAAGGTTTCCGAGCTTCTTGCGAAAAAAGCCGAAATATCTCTCGGCGGCGGCAAGGAAAAGCTTGAAAAGCAAAAACAGGGCGGTGCACTTTCGGCACGCGAGCGCATTGCGGCATTTTTGGATGAGGGAAGCTTCATCGAGCTTGGTATGCTGGTAAGCGCGCGCACGGAAAAGACTGCGGCCGACGGTGTAATTACCGGCTACGGCACGGTTGACGGACGGCTTGTATACGTGTATTCGCAGGACAATACGGTATACGGCGGCGCAATCGGTGAAAATTACGGTAAAAAAATCGTAAACATTTTCGATTTGGCGCTGAAAACGGGCGCTCCGGTTGTGGGTATGCTCGACTCGGACGGCGTGCGCCTGGGCGAGGGCGTTGCGGCACAGGCGGCAACGGGCTTAATCTTAAACGCGGCGGCAAATGCGAGCGGCGTTGTGCCGAATATATCGATTGTGTTCGGTAATTGCGCCGGCGGAAGTGCCGTGTGTGCGCAGATGAGCGATTTTGTAATAGTAAACGGCAAAAAGGGCAGAATTTTTGTCAACGGTCCGACCGTGATAGAGGCATCCACGGGCAAAAAAGCCGCGGGCGACGCAAAATACGGTATGAGCGTGAGCGGTGCGGCACACCTTTGCGGGGAGAATGACGAGCAGTGCATTGAGCTTGCGAAGCTTTTGCTTTCGTACATTCCGTCGAACAATTTGTGCGATGCACCGACCTTTGAAACGGCGGACGACATAAACCGCACGTCGCTGCTTTTGCAAAGCATTGACGAGGTTGAGGACGTTCGCACGGTTGTTTCCGAAGTGGCGGACGATAAGGCATTTTTTGAAATTCACCCCGAATATGCCGAGGAGCTTAAGACGGGCTTTATACGTCTTAACGGGGCAAGCGTGGGCGTTGTTGCGACAACGGGAGCGCCCTTGGGCGGCTGTGCCATGGAAAAGGCGGCACGGTTCGTAAGATTTTGCGATTGCTACAATATCCCCGTGTTGACATTTACCGATACGGACGGATTTACGGTAAACGCCGATGAAGAAAAGTACGGTCTTGCGAGAAAGGGCGCAAGCCTTGCGCACGCTTTGGCGGCGGCAACCGTGGCGAAGGTAAACGTAATTGCAAAGAAGGCATATACCGCCGCATACACGATACTTAATTCTAAGCAGCTCGGCGCGGATGTTGTGCTGGCATATCCCACGGCACAGGTGGCACCGCTCGACCCCAAGGCGGGCGTGGGCGTGCTTTATTCCGAAAGATTGAAAAACGGCGAAAGCCGCGAAGCTCTCGAAGCGGAATATATCGAAAAAGAAGCCGATATATATACCGCCGCGGCAATGGGCTATGTTGATGATGTGATTGACCCCGCGCAAACGCGCCAAAGGGTAATTGCGGCATTTGAAATGCTGGCGGGCAAGCGTGTGCAGAGCATTGCGCGCAAGCACGACAATATGCCCCTGTAATGAGGTGATATGATGTTTAATACAAAGGATCTGATTTTTGAGGGGCTTGCCTACACGGTGATGGGACTTGTAGTAGTATTTATGATGCTTATCATCATAATGTTTGTAATAAAAGCGATGGAGCTTTTCAGCCGTGAAAAGCCCGCCGAGTCCGAAGCCGTGACGGTTCCCGAAGAAGCGGCAACGGCTTCTGCCGCGCCGATAAACACTGCCAGCGACGATTGCGAGCTTGTTGCCGTGATAACGGCGGCTGTGGCGGCGGCAATGGGCAAAAGCCAATCCGAGCTTGTGATACGCTCGTACAAAAAACTTTCGGGCAATACTTGGAACACGGCGGGTCGCCGCGAAATTCTTGATAACAGATTTTAAGGAGGATATTTGCAATGAGAAAATTTATTGTTAACGTAAACGGAAATTCCTATGAGGTAGAGGTTGAAGAGGTAGGTGCAGGTACAAGTGCTTCCGCACCCGTGAGCGCTCCCGCGCAAGCGGCGGCACCCGTGCAAAAAACACCTGCGGCAGCACCCGTACAAAAGGCGGCACCCGCGGGCGGCACACCCGTTAAAGCTCCCATGCCGGGAAATGTTGTGGATATTAAGGTTGCAAACGGCGCGGCTGTAAAGAAAGGTGACCTTGTGGCAATACTCGAGGCGATGAAGATGGAGAACGAAATATTCGCTCCGTGCGACGGTGTGGCAACGGTTGTTGCTTCCAAGGGCGCAACGGTAAACAGCGGCGATGTACTTATCACTCTTTCTTAAATGAATATTTGATTGAATTGGAGTGATTTAAGTTGTTGGAAAAAATTACAAGCGGATTTTTAAAATTCTTTGCCAACACGGGTATTACCGAGATGTTTTTCGGTGCGGATACCGTGTGGTGGAAAACCGCAATAATGATTGCAATAGCGTGCGTGCTGTTGTATCTTGCGATTGTAAAGCAGTTTGAGCCGTTGCTTCTTTTGCCGATAGCGTTCGGTATGCTGCTTGCAAACCTGCCCCTGGGCGGCGTAATGCACCCGGAGCTGTTTTTGGGAAAAGAGATTGATTACGGCAGGGTGCTTCACGAGGGCGGCTTGCTCGATATTTTGTACTTAGGCGTTAAGCTTGGTGTATATCCGCCGCTTATCTTCTTGGGCATAGGCTGTATGACGGATTTCGGTCCGCTTATAGCAAATCCGAAGAGCATTCTTCTCGGTGCGGCGGCACAGCTGGGCGTGTTTATCACGTTTATGGGCGCGGTGCTCCTCGGTGCGTTTCAAATCGGAGGCTTCGGTGCGGACGGTACGGTGGAAACCATATTCCGTGAGGCGTCGGCAATAGGTATTATCGGCGGTGCGGACGGACCTACGGCGATTTACGTAACGAAAACCCTTGCGCCCACACTTCTCAGCGCAATTGCCATCGCGGCATATTCGTATATGGCACTGATACCGATTATTCAGCCCCCGATAATGAAAGCGCTTACCACGCCCGAACAGCGTAAAATAGTGATGGAGCAACTTCGCCCCGTTACACAAAAGGAAAAGATAATTTTCCCGATAGTGGTAACTATAGTGGTAACGCTTCTTGTGCCGGATGCGGCACCGCTTGTCGGTATGCTTATGCTCGGCAACCTGTTTAAGGAAAGCGGCGTGGTTGACAGAATATGCAAATCGGCGCAAAACGAGCTTATGAATATTATAACGATATTCCTGGGAATAACCGTGGGCGCAACGGCTACAGCGGATAATTTCCTTACACCGAAAACGCTTCTTATAATATGCCTCGGACTTGTGGCATTCTCCGTAAGTACGGCGGGCGGTCTTATTTTAGGGCGTATTATGTGCAAGTTCTCCGGCGGCAAGGTAAATCCTCTTATAGGCAGTGCGGGCGTAAGTGCCGTGCCTATGGCGGCGCGTATGTCGCAAGTTGTGGGACAAAAGGAGAACCCGTCAAACTTCCTGCTTATGCACGCAATGGGACCGAACGTTGCGGGCGTTATCGGCAGTGCCGTGGCGGCAGGCGTATTTTTGGCACTGTTTAAGTAAATAGAAAGGACGATAAAAATGGAAAATAAAAGACCGGTTAAAATTACAGAAACAGTCCTTCGTGACGCGCACCAGTCCTTAATTGCCACACGTATGACTACCGACGAAATTTTGGGCGCGGTGGAAATGCTTGACCGTGTGGGTTACAATGCGCTTGAGGCGTGGGGCGGGGCAACGTTTGACAGTTGCTTGCGTTTTTTGAACGAGGACCCCTGGGAAAGACTGAGAAAAATTAAGGACAAGGCAAAAAACACACCTCTTCAAATGCTTTTCCGCGGACAAAACATTCTCGGCTATCGTCATTACGGCGATGATGTTGTTGAATATTTTGTACAAAAATCCATTGCAAACGGTATCGACATTATAAGAATTTTCGACGCGCTTAACGATGTGCGTAACCTTAAAACGGCAATCAATGCCGCAATTAAGGAAAAGGGGCACGTTCAGGCGGCAATATCGTACACGATAAGCCCCGTGCACACAAACGAAACCTTTATCACACTGGCAAAACAGCTTGAGGATATGGGCGCAAGCTCCGTTTGCATAAAGGATATGGCAGGCTTGCTTACGCCGTATAATGCTTACGACCTTGTTACGGGTATGAAAAAAGCCGTTAAAATTCCGATTGAGCTGCATACGCATTACACAAGCGGCGTTGCCTCGATGACGTATCTTAAGGCAATAGAAGCGGGCGTAGATATAATCGACTGTGCGATTTCTCCCTTTGCGATGGGTACAAGCCAGCCCGCAACCGAGCCTATGGTTGCAACGCTTCAGGGTTCGCCCTACGACACGGGACTTGACCTCGGACTTTTGAGCGAAATCGCGGACTATTTCCGCCCGATAAGAGAAAAATATATCGAGAACGGCACACTCAATCCCAAGGCTCTTGCCGTAGATGTAAACACACTAAAATATCAGGTGCCGGGAGGAATGCTTTCAAACCTTATATCACAGCTTAAACAGCTCGGTGCGGAGGACAAATTCACCGAAGTGCTCCAAGAAGTTCCGCGTGTGCGCGAGGACGCGGGCTATCCGCCGCTTGTAACGCCGTCGAGCCAGATTGTCGGCACACAAGCAGTGTTTAACGTTGTACTCGGTGAAAGATACAAAAACGTCACGAAGGAATTTCGCGGACTTATCCGCGGCGAATACGGAAAAACGCCGGTGGATATAAAGCCAGAATTTGCGGAAAAAATTCTCGGCGGAGAAAAGAGAATAACGAACCGTCCGGCGGACGATATTCCCAACGAGCTTGACAAGTTCAGAGCGGAAATCAACGAGTATATCGAGCAAGACGAGGACGTATTGAGTTATGCGCTGTTCGACCGTGTTGCAACCAAGTTCTTTGAATATCGCCAAGGGCAAAAATATAAAATAGACCCCGAGCTTGCGGATAAGGAAAATAAAGTCCACCCGATATTAAGGTTAAAAAAGCTGAATAAAACGATTGTTTTTTTCAGCTTTTTTGTGCAAAAAAATTCGCAATATCATTTTTTTAAAAATCGGAGCATCGCCCGCCGCCTATAGAGGGCGGGGACATCTTAATTTAGTTATAAAATTT
>CAZIQC010000101.1:0-5383 GCA_964541335.1 uncultured Oscillospiraceae bacterium | reverse complement strand
ATAAAACGGCGCTTGTTTACGGGCAAATGAACGAGCCGCCCGGAGCGAGAATGAGAGTTGCTCTGTCGGGGCTTACAATGGCGGAATATTTCCGCGATTGCGAAGGGCAGGATGTACTTTTGTTCATAGACAATATATTCCGCTTTACCCAGGCGGGAAGCGAGGTGTCGGCACTGCTCGGACGTATGCCATCCGCGGTGGGTTATCAGCCCACACTCGCAACGGAGATGGGGGCACTTCAGGAGC
Organism: uncultured Oscillospiraceae bacterium; assembly: GCA_964541335.1. Lineage (GTDB taxonomy): Bacteria > Bacillota > Clostridia > UMGS1883 > UMGS1883 > UMGS1883. The sequence goes on along the minus strand of CAZIQC010000101.1, from coordinate 5,137 downwards.
GTATCACGTCCACAAAAAAGGGGTCGATAACTTCGGTACAGGCGGTATACGTTCCCGCCGACGACCTGACCGACCCCGCGCCCGCAACGACCTTTGCCCATCTTGACGCAACAACGGTGCTTTCGCGCAAAATAGCTTCACAGGGGATATACCCTGCCGTAGACCCGCTGGACTCCACCTCGCGAATACTTACGCCGGACGTTGTCGGGCGCGAGCATTACGAAACGGCGCGCGCGGTGCAAAAAATGCTTCAACGCTATGAGGAGCTTCAGGATATTATAGCAATTATGGGTATGGACGAGCTAAGCGAGGAAGATAAGCTTACCGTAAGCCGCGCCCGTAAGCTGCAACGGTTTTTGTCACAGCCGTTTTCCGTGGCGGAGCAGTTTACGGGATATGCGGGAAAATACGTTCCGATAAAAGAAACAATCCGCGGCTTCCGCGAAATTATCGAGGGCAAGCACGACGATTTGCCCGAATCCGCGTTCTTGTTCGTGGGAACGATAGACGAAGCCGTGGAAAAAGCAAAAAAGAGGTGAGAGGAATGAACTTTTCGCTTCAAATAGTAACGCCCGACGGCTTGTTTTACGACGGAGAGGCTCGGCGAATTACCGTGCGTGCCTTTAACGGAGATGTAAGCATACTTGCGCGGCATTGCAACTATGTTGTGCCGCTGGGAGTGGGCGTGGCGGAGGTGTTGACGCAAAGCGGCGCAAGGAAAGCCGCCTGTGCGGGCGGTATGCTGTCCGTTGCGGACGGCAGGGTTTTTGTTGCGGCAACAACCTTTGAATGGGCGGACAGCATAGATATAGAGCGTGCAAGGAATGCAAAAGCGCGAGCGGAAGAAAAAATCAAGTCCTCCGCAACGGATTACGAAATGCGCCTTGCCGAAGCAAAGCTGAAAAAATCTCTCGCGCGAATAAGCGCGTACGAAAGAAGGTAGCCGTATGGCTGAAAAATACGGAGTGGTTCCGAAAAAATTTACACGTGCATGGTGGGAATACTTTTGGATGTATTACAAATGGCATACTCTGGTAATTGTGTTTGTCATTGCGGCGATTGCGATTACGGTGTATCAAAAGGCAACCGCACCGAAGTACGACTTAAACGTGGTGTACGCGGGAAGCGGCATTATATCCGAAGAAACGCTCCAAAGTCTTACAAAAGAGCTTACTCCGCTTATTGATGATGTAAACCAAAACGGAGAAAAGCTTTTAAACCTTTATTCAATGCAAATGAGCGGAAGCGGCGACGCGGAATACGATATGGCAATGCAAACAAAGCTTACGCTTACACTCTCCGCGGACGAGGTGTATATTTATTTGATGGATAAAGACATTGCCGCGGGCTTTTTGTCGGACGAACCGTCGGATTGTGTTTTCGCGCCGATTGACACGTGGTGCACGCGCGATTTTTCAAAAACGGCAATATGCTCGGGCGATGTACCCGTGGGCGTGCCGCTCTCGGAAATTTCGGCATTTGACGAAACACCGCTTTCGGCGGATGACAAATATATGCTTGTGAGATATGCGCCGCGAGAAGACCAAAAGGAGCAAAAGGCGGGCTATGCCGCCGCAATAAAGCTGGCGGAAAAGCTTGTAATCGGTGCGAATTAAAATGGACTTTGTAAAAACACCTTATTTGCCGCAAAAAGAGGCAACCGTTTATATTGCGGACTGTGATATTGAAAATGCGCACACACTGCGTCCGCCCGAGATTGAGTGTATGCCGCCGTCAATGCGCCGCCATGCGGATTTGGGAATATGCGTTGTGTCGAAAAGGTGCGTTGTTTGCGCGCCCGAGGTGTATGAGTTTTATAAGGCAAGCCTCTCCGTCTACGGCTTTGAGGTTGTTGAGGGTAAAAAAAAGCTCGGGGGAACATATCCGCACGATTGCGCATATAATGCCTGTGTGGTCGGAAAATTTTGCTTTATGAACACAAAAATATCCGACGATGTGCTGACGGATACGCTTTTAAAAAAAGGAATAACGCCCGTGCACGTAAATCAGGGCTATGCCAAGTGCTCCGTTTGCGTTGTGAGAAAGGACCTTGTTTTAACCGATGACGAGGCAATTCGCCGTGCCGCGGAAAGCGTGGGAATAAGAGTAATAAGCGCACCGCACGGCATTGTGCGCCTGGACGGATTTTCATACGGATTTATCGGCGGCGCAACGGGAATGTTTGACGACAACACACTGCTGATAAACGGTACTCCCGCTGCGGACGCTTCTTTTCTGAGGGAGCTTTGCGATGAGGGAATAAAAGTAAAATATCTGAAGAAAACGCCCGTGTACGACATAGGCTCGATAATACCACTGATGACTACATAATATGTTAAGAGGTGGTTTTTTGGATTTTAACGCAGTGCAAAAGCTCCCCCGCGATATGCGAAAAGAGGAATTTGCCGCAATGCTTGCGGGCGAAATTATCGAAAATTGCGAAACGCGGATAATGCAAAATATAATCGATACCGAGTTTTTCGATTTGTCCCGCGCACAGCGTGCAAAAATATTGCAAACGGCGCAAAATGCGGCAAACAATACGGAAGAAGCAATAAGCGTTATTCGTTACAACAGGCGGCGTGCCCTGATTGCCGAAGACGTGGAAAAGTGTTTGCGCCCGTGCGGAGAAATTGTTCCCGGCGGGGTGGTGTGCTTCAGACTCGCAAATTATAAAAACGAGCTTCGCAATATATGCCTGTGCGCTTACGACGAATACGAAGCCGAGTGCGAATACGAAAACTTTTTGGAAATGCTGCGCTTTTTCGTGTCGGTACAATGCCCCAAGGAGAGCTTGGTCTATGTGGTAAACGGGCGCAGAGGATTGAGAATTTTAAACTCAAAAATGCGAGATATAACAGACCTTTATTTCTCGGAAATCGAAAATCCGCCCGCAAAGCTTACAAGCGAGGACATTGCCCTGAGCGTGCTTATAACGATTGCCCCGCGCAAAATCATTGTTCGCGACAAGCCGGAAAACGGCGTTATTTACAAAACAATAGCCGCAGTGTTCGAAAATACCGTTTTTGAGGAGTAATGCGGCTTGACAAACTTATTGTATATATGGTAAAATAGCCTTGGTTTAAATTAACGAGGAAGCGCTTTTACGAAAGGAGAAACGGCGGTGCAAGCTTACAAAAACGCATTTGTGTATACTGACGGAAAATTTATTAAGCGCGATTTATACGTGAAAGACGGTGTTTTTTGTCCCACGGGTGATGATGTCCCCGCCTGTGAAAGCGTTGATTTTTGCGACCGATATATTTTTCCCGGCTTTGCGGATGTACACGTGCATTTTCGCGAGCCGGGTTTTTCGTACAAAGAAACAATTTTCACGGGGACACGTGCGGCGGCGCACGGCGGCTATACTGCGGTGTGCGCAATGCCCAATCTTTCCCCCGTGCCCGATTGCGAGGCAAGCTTTGAGCTTCAACAAAAAATTGTCGCGCGCGACGCGGCGGTTAAGGTATATCCCTACGGTGCAATAACCGTGGGGCAACAAGGGCAAGAGCTTTCCGATATGCGCGCACTTTCGCGCTTGACGCGCTTTTTTTCGGATGACGGGCGCGGTATTCAGTCCGAAAGTGTTATGCGCAGTGCAATGGAGCTTGCGGCAAAGCTCGGTGTGATGATAGCGGCACATTGCGAAAACAACGCATTTGTCAACGGCGGCTGTATACGGGAGGGCTATTATACGCAAACAAAGGGTTACGGCGCAATAGACCCGAGGAGTGAATGGGAGCAGGTGGCGCGCGATTTAAGACTTGCAAAGGAAACGGGGTGCAAATATCACATTTGCCACGTATCCACAAAGGAGAGCGCGGAGCTTGTGCGCCGCGCGAAAAAAAACGGTACGGACGTAACCGCGGAAACCGCGCCGCATTATTTGACGCTTACGAAGGACGATATAAAAAACGAGGGGCGGTTTAAAATGAACCCTCCGATAGGAGATACTGCCGACAGGGAGGCATTGCGCGAAGCCGTTGCCGACGGAACGGTGGATATGATAGCCACAGACCACGCCCCACATTCAAAGGAGGAAAAGGCGGGCACGCTTAAGGACAGCCTTATGGGCATAACGGGACTCGAAACGGCGTTCCCCGTGCTGTATACCGCACTTGTAAAAGAGAATATAATATCGCTCGAGCGCTTGACGGAGCTTTTGTCGATAAATCCGAGAAAGAGGTTCGGCTTGGGCGGCGGAAACACCGCGGCGGGCGCGGCGGCGGATTTTACGGTATTTGATTTAAAAAACGAATTTTCAATCGATTCGGAAAGCTTTTTGTCAAAAGGGAAAAGCACCCCGTTTGACAAAATGCGTTGTTGCGGAAAATGCTTGCTGACCGTAATTGACGGACAGGCAGTGTGGAATAACGAAAACGGAGGACAAAATGCGACAGGTAATTTTTAAAATCAGGGAAAACGAGCTTATTGCGAAAAATACATATAAAGCCGTGCTTGAGGGCGACGTAAGCGATATAACCGCCCCGGGAATGTTTGTAAACCTTAAGATTGACGGATTCTTTTTAAGGCGACCCATTTCCGTGTGCGATGTAGGGGAAAATTCGCTTACGATAATATACAAGGTTGTGGGAAATGGCACAAAAAAAACGGCAAGCCTGCCCCGCGGAACGGAGGTGGACGTGCTTACCGCGCTCGGCAACGGTTACACAACGACCACGTGCGGCTCACGCCCCGTTTTGATAGGCGGCGGCGCGGGTGTGCCGCCTATGTACTACCTTGCGAAAAAGCTTACGGAAAACGGTATTGTGCCCACCGCAATTTTGGGCTTTAACAGTTCGGACGAGGTGTTTTTTAAAAAAGAATTTACATCTCTCGGCGTAAAAACAATAATAACCACCGTTGACGGAAGCGAGGGCATAAAGGGCTTTGTGACCGATGCACTCAAAACAATTGATTATTCATACTTTTATGCGTGCGGTCCGGAGGCTATGCTTCACGCCGTGTACGACATATCGAAAACAAGCGGACAGCTCAGCTTTGAAGAGCGTATGGGTTGCGGCTTCGGTGCGTGTATGGGGTGCAGTTGCGAAACGCTTTACGGAACGAAGCGCATTTGCACGGACGGTCCCGTGCTTGAAAAGGAGGAAATAATATGGGAAAAATAAGCGTGGAG
>CAZIQC010000100.1:0-5388 GCA_964541335.1 uncultured Oscillospiraceae bacterium | reverse complement strand
AGCATCTGCCTTACAAGCAGAGGGTCATAGGTTCGAGCCCTATTGTTCCCACCAGGAAAAAGACATCCTTTCGGATGTCTTTTTTCAATGAAATTAAATAATTGTATCTATTGCAGTTGAAAGCCACATTACGGCAAGCCTTTTGGTTTGCCGTATTTTTATGCAAAAAACGGCGTTTAATAAAGCTTATGCTTAAGCTTTATTCTTTCAAGCACCTCGGAAAGAGGCTTTGCCCCGAGCCACAGAAAAACAGCCGTTGAAAGCGCGTGCACAGCGTCTGCCGACAATCCGCGCATACACGCAAGCCAAAATGCCGCAAGGCTCGGCTCAAGCCCGCTGAGAATTACCGTGGCAAGGTTCATTATGCCGCCGTAAACGATTACAACCGACAAAAAGCCGCAAAGGCAAAGTGTCGGCTTATTTACACGGTTGAGCGGTTTTGAGAAAAGTCCGAAAATAAGCCCGAGCATACCGAAAGCAAGCATTTGCCAGGGAGTCCACGGCCCTTGCCCGAAAATAAAGTTTGACACGAAAGCCGATACAGCCCCCGTAAAAAATCCGACCTGTGCGCCGAAGCACAGCGCGCATATCATAATTACGGCGGCCATCGGCTTAAATTGACCTATAGGGGCAAAAGCCGCCCGCGAACAAACGGCGGCGGCGCACATCACGGAAATAATGCTCAGCTCACGTGCGGTGCAGACCCTTGTGCGGAAGAAAGAGATCAAGGGCAAAAGTGCCTCGGCAATGATGACTATGCTTGTAAAATAATATTTCCGCGGTGAGGAAAGCTTATTTCCCGCAAATATCGTGAGCGCCGTCAAAAGCGGTAAAAGAAGAAGCCAAGCCGAGGGAATGTGCTTGTGTTTTGCGGCGGGGATTGTATTTTGCGGCACAGCCGAGCGAGGCGGCTCGTTATCACGCGGTTTTTTATGTGATTTTGCCCTGTAGGGTGAAAGCCCCATCGCGCGCTCCATATCGGCGGCGGTGACAATGTCGGGCAAAATTTTGTCAGTAAGACGGCGCGCGGAAGTGGTGTAGAAGCTTTTGTTCGAAAAGAAATGTCGCGCCGCGCCCTCGGACACGATTTTTCCGCCGAACATCAGAGCACAGCGATCGGCATATTCGGCGCAAAAATCCGTATCGTGTGAAGTTATGATAACCGTTTTGCCGCTCACGGCAAGCTGCTTGATAAAGTGACCGAGCTTTTCTTTAAAGTCGACGTCGAGCCCTTTTGTCGGCTCGTCCAAAAGAAGAATATGCGGGGCGCGGCAAAGCGCAAGTGCCGTAGCCGCGCGTTGCTGTTCGCCGCCGGAGAGGTCGTAGGGGTGTCTGTCCAAAAGGTGTGTCAATTCACAAAGAGCGACCGTTTCGTCAAAACGAGCTTTTTCTTCTTCGGCGGAGAGGTTTTCACGATTGAGTGCGGCATTTATATCGAGCCTGAGTGTTTTGTGCGAAAACATCGCCTGCGGATTTTGCGAAACCGCGGCACACCTTCCGCCGCGAACGGCTACCTTGCCGCTGTAAGGCTTGATAATACCCGAAATTAAGGAAAATGCCGTTGTTTTTCCGACGGCGTTTCCGCCGAGCAGGGCGCAAACCTCGCCCGGGTAAGCTTTAAACGAAAAATCGTGCAAAATGTCCGTGCCGTTTTTTTCATAGCGGAAGCGCGCGTTTTTTATTTCCACCGCGGGCTTGCCGCAGGGCAAAGTCTTATCCGTGACGGGGCGCGGAGTAACGCCGCCAAGTCGGTGGGAAAGCCATTTGCGTCCGTCGTTTACGGTGAGGGGCGGGTCGTTTTTACCGTGAGTGTCGCGCACATAAATGCGTGTTTGCAACGGGAATGCTTTCAGCATGGGATGATTAAGGCTGTACAAATGCTGTGCGGATTTAAGCACGGGCAAATCGGAGATAATTTTCCCGTCGTCGGTAACGACAATGCGGTCGGCATATTGTGCCGACGCGTCGGGCGAATGATCGGTCATAATAACCGTTATACCCACGTCGCGGTTAAGGTGCGCAAGCATTTGCAAAAAACGGCTTGCCGAAACGGGATCGAGCTGAGAGGTTGGCTCATCCAAAATCAGCACCGAGGGTCGCATAACCGTTGCGGCGGCAAGACAAATAAGCTGCTTTTGCCCACCCGAAAGGCGCGAGGTGTCGGCAAAAAAACGATTTTCAATGCCGAAGAATGACGCTGTTTCGGCAATGCGAGCACGAAGCTCGTTTCTTTCAACGCCGAGGCTTTCAAGTCCGAAGGCAAGCTCGCGATAAACCTTGTCGCACACGATACCGCTTTCGGGATTTTGCGCCGTGAAACCGATGCTTTGCGCGGCTTCTTTCGGCGAGAGCGAGGAAATATCTCGCCCGTTGAACAAAATTTTCCCGTGAAAATCACCGCACGGAGAAAGACACGGCTTTAAAAGACGAAGCAGTGTTGATTTTCCGCTTCCCGATTTTCCGCATATGAGTAAAAATTCGCCGCGGTTTACCGATAAGTTTATGCTTTTGAGTGCATATTTTTCACAGGACGGATAGCGAAAGCTTACATTTTCGAGCGTGATTTGTTCCATACAAGCACCCCCTTGACAAAGTTAAGCGCGGGTATAAGGCAAAACAGAGCGTATACCGCAAGCAAAGCCGCGAACAAAAACGAAAACCTGCCTCCCGCGGCAATCGGGAAATAAGTGTAGCGAATGTTTTTTCGGCAGAGGTAAAGCACGGCAACGGATATTATTATCTGTGCCGAAAGAAAGGCATCCTCACGTCTGAAGACAAAGTCCGAAAACGACGTTCGCTTCCCCGTGCCGTAGCCGCGAGCGCGCATACTGTCGGAAACCTCCGCGGCGTGCTCGAGAGACCATTCAACCGCAGAGCGAAAAACCGCGACGGCTTCCTTTACAAGAAAAACAAAGCCGCCGTCGCGTTGACCGAGCGCACGGCGTGCGGCGCGCACGATATGTATACGCTCGGAAAACAAGGGAATAAAACGCAAAAGCATTGAAACAAAAAGCGACAGCTCCGGAAAAACGGCGGAAAAGAGATATATGAGCATATCACTTGTGAAAATTCTGTTAAAAGAAAAAAAGCCGCACATAACACTGCCGAGCATTGCGGCAAAAGCCGCACCGTAAAGAACGGCTTCGAGTGTGAGAGGATTTCCGCTCGGGAAATAGGCAAGCACGGTATTGCCGCGGTGATTGAAAAGCGGATTGAAAATTGCGGTTAAAAGCATTGTGGGAAGACACGCCGCCACGAAAAAGTGCAGTGCCTCAGCCCCGAAAAGGAGCACGGCATTTATAAGCGACGAAGCAAGGCTTACCGCAACAAACAACGGATTGTCGAAAATCATTGCGGCGGTAAGCTGTGCGGCAAAGTATAAAAATATTACAAGCGGGTGGCAGTCTTTAAAGGTGTTCAAGACGCACCTCCGTCGGGGAAAGTTGAACCGATGTCTCTGCCCATATCGCAGGTGTACAGCCACTCGAGAACGTCGCCGTCCGAAACGGTAAGCTCCGAACAGGAAACGCTCGGGAATGTGCCGTTATACTTAAACATCCAGCCGGAAAGCTCACCGCAGTCAAACTCGTAAAGATTGGCAATGCCCTCTATATACGCGCTTTTTGTGCCGGGGGTACGGTTAAATTCCATATGTATTTTTCTTTCCCGCAATTCGCGAAGCAACACGTCAAATGCGGTGTCGTTTTCATTAAAGACGATTTCCTTTTCGTAAAGAATAATGCCGTTTGCGGGGAGCATAGCCGCATTTTGCTCGGGCAATGCCGCTGACAAAAGCGCGGTATCACAACGAACGCAAACACTGCATTTATGCTCCTTTGCTTTTTCGGGAGAAGCCTCGGCTTTCGGGAGCGAAGCCTCATTTAAAGCCTTTTTTGCGGCTTTTTCCGCGGCGTCTTCTTTTTGCGATGCGGCGATTAGCCCCTCGTTTTCTTCGGCTTTTTCGTTGCTTTCGGGAACAGGGCTTGTTTCGTTAGCGTTGCTTGCCCGAGAGGGGGCGGCTTTTTCGCTGACGGAAGCTGTATTATCGCTTTTTGCGGGGCGGTCGCTCAGTGGGGCAAAATGCGATGTAAGTGCAATAATGGCAATAACCACCGCCGCAACGACGGAAAAAAATATTATGCTTTTACGATTTTTCATAAGCTGAAACCTCTTTTTTCAAATTGTAAATCACGGTAGCGGTTTGGGCGCGGCTTGCCGCCGCGTTGGGATAAATGCGCTCTCCCTCGCAAGGGAGAATTTTTGCGTCTGCGCAAAGTGCAACCGCCGCACGCGCATAGGAGGGGATTTCCGCGCCGTCGGCAAGGCTTGACAAAAGCGCGGCAACCTTGTCCTCGGGAAAACCCGGGTTAAGCCCGACAAGCTTTAAAAAGCGCGCCGCCATTGTGCAAAGCTCTGCCGTGGTTACAGCTTGGTGCGGGCTGAAATGCGTATCGTCAACCCCGTTGACAATGCCGATTTCCGCCGCGGTGCATACGGGAGCGAAAAACCAATCCGTGTCGGAAACATCGCAAAAACGGGGACAGCACTCGCCCGTTGCCCCGAGCGTTCGCACGAAAAGCGCCGCCGCCTCCGCACGGGTGACAAAGCCGCTCGGGTCAAACATATTCTCGGATTTTCCGTTTATAATTTGTTGAGAATAAAGCGCGGTTACAGCTTCCCTTGCGGGGTGCGAAAGCATATCGACAAACGGACAGGCAGCCGTGACAAAAACGTCGCGCATATTGAAAATATGCGTCATTCCGCTTTTTTGGCGATTGTCGGCGGCAAGAGCAAGCAATGCCTGCTCCGTTGCCATAAGATTTTCACTGCCGTTTTTTATGTGGGAAAACGCCCCGCTTGCGCATTGATATTCAAGCAATGCGCCGAGTACGTTCTTTTCCTTTGTAAAGCGTGTATCGTCGGGGGAAATGCCGCAGGTGCAAAGCGCAAGCAAAGTCTGAGCCGCGCTTTCGGCATTTTCCGTGCCGTAGCTTTCATATCCGCCGTCGGCACATTGAAGGTCGGCAAGAAGAGAAAGTCCCTTTTTGGCAGCGTCGGTGCTTTCGGAAAGCGCGCACAGCGCCATCGCCGTAATATCGGCGGAGCTGTCCGTTCCCGAGAGCGACCAGCCGCCGTCATCGTTTTGCCGAGAAAGAAGCTCTGCGGTGTAAAGCTCCTTTGCGGCGACTATCTTGTTTCGCGATAGGGTCCATTCGCGGCAGTTGAGCGCAATAAGCGACCATATGACGGAATTTGTGCCCCCCGAAATAACCGCAGACGTATTTGTAAGCGGCAGGGTAAAGTCAAAATCGCAAAAGTCTTGCGCGTCCTCGCCCACGGCTGTCAGTGCAAGCACAATTCGGGCAAAGTCGGTACAGCGGCGCAACC
>CAZIQC010000099.1:0-5501 GCA_964541335.1 uncultured Oscillospiraceae bacterium | reverse complement strand
GAATTTTTTATCGCACATCATTTCGCGCACTGCGGCAATCGCTTCTTTGCGTGTTTGCGCTATGATTACACCCTTTCCGAGTGCGGGGCCGTCTGCCTTGATTACCGTGGGAACGGGCGCGGTATTCAAATATTCAATCGCCGCGTCACAGTTTTCAAACACCTCATAGCTCGCCGTGGGGATGTTGTATTTTCGCATAAGCTCCTTGGCAAATGCCTTACTTCCCTCGATTATTGCTGCACACTTTTTCGGGCCGAAGCACTTTATGCCGCATTTTTCAAGCTCGTCAACACAGCCCAAAATAAGCGGGTCATCGGGTGCAACAACGGCATAGTCTATGTTTTCTCTCTTTGCAAACTCGGTTATTGAGCTTATGTCGGTTGCCTTTATATCAACGCAAATTGCGTCGTTCTTCATTCCGCCGTTTCCCGGGAGCGCGTAAATAAGGCAGTCGTTATCCTTTTTTATTTTTTTTATGATGGCGTGCTCTCTTCCGCCGCCGCCGACAACAAGTATCTTCATAAACGGTATCTCCTTTATTTTAATGATGGAAAAGTCTTGTTTTTGTAAACGCCATTACCATTGCATATTTATCGCAGCATTTTATCACGTCGTCGTCACGAATGGAGCCTCCCGGCTGCGCGATATATCTAACTCCGCTGCGATGTGCGCGCTCGATATTGTCGTAAAACGGGAAAAACGCGTCCGATCCGAGTGCAACGTCACACTTGCCCGCGAGAAATTCAAGCTTTTCTTCCTCCGTCAACGGCTCCGGACGTATGGAAAAATACTTTTGCCAGATACCGTCTTGCAAAACATCCTCCTCGTTTTTGTTGATATATCCGTCAATCACGTTGTCGCGATCGGGACGCTTTATATCCTTTAAAAACGGAAGCGAAAGCACCTTTTTATGCGTGCGCAAGAACCAAGTGTCAGCCTTTGTTGCCGCAAGGCGTGTGCAATGTATACGCGACTGTTGCCCCGCACCCACGCCTATTGCCTGTCCGTCGTAGGCATAGCATACGGAATTTGACTGTGTGTATTTAAGTGTAACAAGCGCAATTATAAGGTTGTTTATTGCCTCTTCGGGAAGAGTGCGGTTTTCGGTTACAATATTTTCGAGCATGGCGCGATTGATTTTTACATTATTTCTCTCCTGCTCGAACGTTACCCCGAACACCTGCTTTCTTTCTGTGTTTTCGGGAACATAGTCTTTATCTATTTTTACGATGTTGTAATTCCCGCCGCGCTTTGTTTTGAGTATTTCGAGAGCTTCTTTTGTATATCCCGGAGCAATAATTCCGTCCGAAACCTCGCGTTTCAAAAGAAGCGCCGTTTGCTCGTCACACACATCGGAAAGCGCTACCCAATCTCCGAAAGAGCTCATTCTGTCCGTTCCGCGCGCACGTGCATAGGCAAGTGCCGTCGGGGATTTGTCTATCTCGGGAAAATCGTCTGCGAAATATGCCTTTTTCAGCTCTTCATTCATAGGCAAGCCCAATGCCGCAGATGTGGGGCTTACGTGTTTAAACGATGTTGCGGCGGTTTTCCCCGTTGCCTCCTTAAGCTCCTTTACAAGCTGCCACCCGTTAAATGCGTCCAAAAAATTTATATACCCCGGTTTTCCGCACAAAATTTCAATCGGCAATTCTTTCTTGTTTTCCATATATATGCGCGCGGGACTTTGGTTGGGGTTACATCCGTATTTAAGCTCATACAGGTTCATATTTACTCTTCCTCCCTTGCGTTTTTGTTTATTATACGCTCGCATACTTTCTTTGTTTCAAGCTCTGTGTACCTTACATAAAGAGAAATGCGGTTATCCTTATCAAGTGTATTCCAAATTTCGCCCGTGAAAGCCTCTATATCGTTTTGTAGCGCAACTCTTTCCGGCTCGCCGCAAAATGTCGGCAAGGGGCTGCCGTCGCCCATATAGGTATGCAAAAAATGACCCAAGCCGTTTTCTGCCTCATACTCAAAGCCGTACCGAGCGCATTTCGTACCGTCGGGGTTTTGGCTTTTCAATATGCTCATAAGATATGTAAAGTCGTTGTTTTCAAACGACAGCATTGCACTGATACGAGGGGTGAAATTCGGGCGATCCGGCTCAAACGCACGCATACGCAATGCTTCGAAAAAGCTTTTCCCGTTTTTAAGGGCGTTATACACGGTATCGGTTTGGTCACCGTTTGTAACAATAAGCTTATTTTTATATTCGCGCACCGGCGCATATATGATAAGGCTCGGATCTTCCACCTTTTCCGGCTCGAACGGACGCGTAAAAAGCTCTGCCCCCTCCTTTACGAATATGCGGTTTCGGCTGTTTTCCGAACGACCCATAATAAAATATGCCGTTACGGCATTTTTACCGTCGGGCGTTTTCCCGACGATAATTCCGCGACCCACGTACGGATTGCCCCCCGCAATATCGGCAAAATTTCTTATATCGTAAATACTCATTTTATCGGCTCCTTAACATTTTTTCGCATACATACTCCGTCGCTTTCGGAAGCAGCTTTTGCTCCGCAAGGCGCATTACTTTTTTTTGTAATGTTTGCGGCGTGTCAAATTCCGACACGTTTACCGCCTTTTGCATAATAATTTCGCCGCCGTCGGGAATTTCGTTTACAAAATGCACGGTAGCACCCGTTATCTTAACGCCCTTTTTCAGTGCCGCTTCGTGCACGTGTATTCCGTAAAAGCCTTCTCCGCAAAACGACGGTATCAGCGACGGATGAATATTTATTATTCTTTTTTCGTATTCTTTTGTAAAATTCTCGCTCAATATGCACATAAATCCCGCCAAAACGATAAGGTCGATGTGCTCTTCGTTCAATATCTTACGAATACCGTTTTCAAATTCATCGGAGGAAAACGCCTTTTTTTCGACAATAAAACGCTTTATTCCCGCTTTTTCGGCACGCTTCAACGCATATGCCTCCTTATTGCTCGAAATAACGACGCATATTTCCCCGCTTTTTAAAATCTGCTTTTTTTGCGCATTTATAAGTGCCTGCAAATTTGTTCCGCCGCCGGAAACAAGCACGGCAATTCTGATTTTGTCCGTCATAATATTCATCATTCAATCACTATCTTTTCTTCCGCGGCAACAATTTCGCCTATTATATACGGATTTTCTCCGTTTTCTTTCAATATTTCCATTGTGCGGTCCGCATCTTTCTTATCGGTTACGATACTCATTCCGACGCCCATATTAAATGTATTGAACATATCCCGTTCGGAAATTTTACCCGTTTCGGCTATCAGGTCAAATATCGGAAGCACACGCACCGCGCCGCGGTCTATGCGTGCGCATAAGCCGTCGGGAATGCTGCGCGGTATATTTTCGTAAAAACCGCCGCCCGTTATATGCGAAATTCCCTTTACGGTTATCTCGTCATTGAGCGCGTTTACCGCTTTAACATATATTTTTGTGGGAGTAAGCAGCGTTTCTCCGATGCTTTTTCCGCCAAGCTCGGAGCAAGGGGATGTAATGTCCGCGTTTTCCACATTAAACACCTTGCGCACAAGCGAAAATCCGTTTGAATGAACACCCGACGACGGCAACGCGATAATCACATCTCCCGCACGCATTTTCTTGTAGTCGATTATTTTATCCTTATCGACAATTCCTGTGCAGCAGCCCGCAAGGTCGTACTCGTTTTCGGGATAAAAGCCCGGCATTTCCGCGGTTTCGCCGCCGATAAGTGCCGCCCCCGAGCTGACACAGCCGTCACACACGCCCTTAACTATCTGCGCAATTTTCTCGGGAACGTTTTTACCGCAAGCGATATAATCAAGGAAGAACAGCGGTTTTGCGCCGCTGCATATGATGTCGTTGACGCACATTGCAACACAATCTATTCCGACGGTGTCGTGCTTGTCCAAAATAAACGCAAGCTTAAGCTTTGTACCCACACCGTCCGTACCGCTTACCAATACCGGGTTCTTAATGCTTTTCATATCAAGCTCAAACAAGCCGCCGAAACCGCCGACCTCGGAATAAACTCCGCTTGTGCGTGTTCTTTCGATATGATTTTTCATAAGCTCAACCGCTCTGTAGCCCGCGGTTATATCAACGCCCGCATTTTTATAAGTTTCACTGTTGCTTATCATCTGTATGCTCCTTTTCGCTTATTTTTTTCTCAAATCTGTCCTTTTCTCCGTGCTGCGGAATTTCCGTCGGATAATCGTTATCGAAGCACGCACTGCAATATCCGCATTTGTCCTTGGTTCCGATAAGCATCGACAAATGATCCTTATTCAAAAATCCGAGGCTGTCGACACCGAGAATTTTCTCCATCTCGGTATGTGTATAGTTGCAGGCAATCAAATTTTCGCGCGAGTCGATATCCGTTCCGTAATAACACGGATTTAAAAACGGCGGCGCCGACACTCTCATATGCACCTCTGTTGCACCCGCGTCGCGCAGAAGCTTTACTATTCTCGCGCTGGTAGTTCCGCGCACGATGGAATCGTCAATCAACACAACACGCTTGCCCTTTACGGTTTCCACTATGGGGTTAAGCTTTATGCGCACCATATCCTCGCGCGATTTTTGCCCCGGAGATATGAAGGTGCGCCCGATGTATTTGTTTTTTATAAATCCTATTTGATACGGTATTCCCGACTGTTTCGAATAGCCGATTGCCGCGTCCAATCCGCTGTCGGGCACACCGATTACAACATCCGCATAGGCAGGGTGCTCCATTGCCAAGCACGCACCGGCACGTATACGCGCCTCGTGCACACTGCGTCCGTCTATAACGGAGTCGGGGCGTGCAAAATAAATGTATTCGAAAATGCACATCGTAGGCTTTTTTTTGTTGCAATGCTCCTTTATCGAGCGCACGCCGTCCTTATCAAAAACAACTATTTCCCCGGGTTCTATATCACGCACAAATTCGGCATTTACCGCATCGAGTGCACACGTTTCGGAAGCAACAACGTAGCTTCCGTTCTTCGTCTTTCCGTAACAAAGCGGTCTGAACCCGTTTTCGTCGCGCACTGCCATAAGCTTTGACGGCGACATTATAACAAGCGAATATGCACCCTTTATTTTGTTCATTGCACGATTTATTGCTTCTTCTATCGACGGCGAGCTGATACGTTCCTTTGTTATGATGTAGGATATAACCTCGGTATCGCTCGTTGTGTGAAAAATCGAGCCTTGCATTTCAAGCTCGCGTCTCAAAATTGCGGAATTAACCAAATTACCGTTATGCGCAAGCGCCATATGTCCCTTGATATGATTTACGACAATGGGCTGTGCATTCTTTCTTCCGTCGACACCGGTTGTCGAATAGCGCACATGTCCTATGGCTATTTCGCCCTCTCCCAAGTGCACAAGTCTGTCGTGCGAAAATACATCGTTTACAAGACCGGTATCCTTGTATGAATTAAACACCCCGTCATCGTTTACAACAATTCCGCAACTTTCCTGTCCGCGATGTTGCAATGCATATAAGCCGTAATAAACATCTGTCGCAACGTCACTTTTT
>CAZIQC010000098.1:0-5531 GCA_964541335.1 uncultured Oscillospiraceae bacterium | reverse complement strand
CCGAAGCCTCCCCATAGTGGTAGCGTAGCAACTGCGCAATCTCCCCGCCCGAAGCCTCCCCCAAGGGGGAGGTGGGCTTGCGTAAGCAAGCTCGGAGAGGGGGCACTCTTCAGCACAATGCCGCAACAAAAAACCAAAAACGACACCGCATAACATAACAACAAGGAGGAAACCCATATGCAAACATATGTTGAAAAATCAATTGCCGACGTGTACCGAACCAACGGCGAAATATTAAATAAAATATTCGAGCACGCACTAACAACAAGAAAGCGGGTGTCGCTCAGCTACCGCCCGTGCACAAAGTGGGAGCATATCGATATGCAGCAAAACTCGGGCGTGGATTTTGCCGACTTTTACCCCGAATGGAAGGCGGGTGACTGTGCATATTATTTCAGCTGTATGGACGGAATGTTCGAGCGGCGTATGCTTATAAACGTGCGCGCAACGGGGGCGGCAGAGCTTTTCTTTAACGGCGAAAAAATAGCCCCCACCACCGCACCCGACGGCACCTTGGACTATTTTGTGAATTACCGTGCGGGGAAAAACACAATGCTTATAAAGCTTACGGCAACGGAAAAGGGCTTTGCCGCTTATTCTGCGCCGCTTGTGCCCGAACTTCGCTACGGCGCGGGCGGAGATTACGCCTACTGCACGTGGCACTACATAGAAAAGGCGGGCTTCGGACTGCAAGCGGGGTTTGAGCTGTCGCGCCTTTACAAAAAGGGCGAAAAGCTCCCCGCGCCCGATATTTCGGCGGTGGAGTGGGTTTATCCCGAAATGCCTTTGCAAACGAACGAAAAGCAGTTCGACTTTAACGTTTCCTTGCAAAACGGCGATTGCGCCTACGCTTATACATATGTGCAGGGGAAAATAACGATTACGCACACATCGCCGATAAAGATTTTGTCGCACGGGGAGGAGCTTTACCGTGCAAAGTGCGGCAAGCTTGAAAAAACGTTTGACAAACCGACCGAGCTTTTGATAAAATGTGTAAAAGCAAACGACTGGGGCTTTACCGCAGTGACCGACGGCACACACAGCCTGCCCGGGGTCGACGGGGCTGACGTGCCCGACCTTCAATGGCTGTGGGTAGGTCCTTTCGGAAAAGAGGGCAACGGACTTGATTATCCCTATCCGCCGGAGAATGACCTCTCCTTTGAAAAGCCGTTTCCCACAATATGCGGCGGTGCGGTTTACTGGAATTTTTACCGAAAAAACGTTTGCCTTAAGCAGTATCTTCATTCGGCATTTTTCGGACAGTGGTTTTATGCGATTATGGTGGGGCATTACGGTATGCTGCAAACGGCAACCGCTCTCGGCAAAACCGATTTTTACGATTATTTTTGCGCAAGCATAAAAAGCCTGTGCACTCATCGCGAGTACGGCAAGCTCGACAATGCCCGCGCGGGGTATTCCACATATATGGCAAACGGCGGGCGAGTGCTTAACCGACTTGACCCGATCGGCACAATAGGGATGAATGTGGCGTTGTGTTATATGATGACAAACGACCCCGACGCACTCTCGCTTTTGCGGCTTCTTGCCGATTCGTTAAAACACAACGTTCCGCGCTTTGAGGACGGCACCTTTTACCGCATTGAAACAATGTGGACGGACGATACGTATATGTGCCTGCCGTTTATGGCGCGCCTCGGCGTTATAGAGAACGACGAGCAATGGTTTGACGATATTTTGACGCAGGTGCGCGGCTTTGTAAAACGGCTTTATATGGATGACGAACAGCTTTTCTCGCACATATTCTTTGTAAAGGAGAACAAGCCAAATCGTGTGCCGTGGGGTCGCGGCAACGGGTGGGTGCTGCTTGCCTTGTCGGAGGTGCTTTCTCTTCTGCCGAAGAGCTATCACGGGCGGGATGAAATTCTTGGTATATATAAGGATTTTGCCGCGGGAGTGCTGAAACACCGCGACCGCGAAAAGGGAATATGGCACCAGGTAATAAACAATCCCGAAAGCTATATTGAAGCGTCCGGCAGTGCGATGTTTATAACCGCGCTTGCACGCGGCGTAAAAAACGGTTGGTTGGATAAGGCATATGCAGCCGACATAGAAGAGGCTTGGAATGCCTTGCTGAAAGCCTGTGTCGATGCCGATGGCAACCTCTACGGCGTGTGCAAGGGCTCGGGCTGTAATATGGAAGAAAAATACTATCTTACGCTTGACACTATGAAAAACGACGACCACGGCGTGGGAATTGTGCTGTGCGCCGGAACGGAGGTTATGAGCCTGGGCAAAATCGAAAAATAAAGCCCGCGTTAAGCGGCGCGTACCTCCATTAACAATGTCTTTCAAACCCAAGCACACATTGGCAAATTTACAAACAAAGAAAGGAAAAACCCTTTATGACAAATTACGTTCTCCCGCCGATAAGCGACAGAGCCTATCCGCCGATACCGCATTTTCCGACAAAAATGCAAGCGGTTATATTTCGTCTGTGGGATATGGTTTCGGCAAAAAAACTTGCCGCCGTTTTGGAAACAACCGAAGAAAACATCACAAATTCGGCTCGCGAAATGGGACTTTTGCCGCAGGATAATTGCGACCAATGGCAAAAACGCGGGTATATAAGTATTATCAAAAGCGTGTGGCACTTGCTGGGGTATGAGCAGTTGTGTGCTCTTTTGGAGCTTAGCGAAGAAAAGCTTGCCTTTATCCTGCGCGAGGACGATTTTCTGGAATGTAAGCTCGGGGGCGAAAAACCCGCCTGTGAAAAAATTGTTTACCGCGAGCTTACAAAAAAAGAACACGAAGAAACCGCCGAGCTTAAAGCCACTCTGGCAAAATACATAAAAAAGCCCGCGAAAGAACCGTTTGACTTTTTTTCGTCCGATACAAAGGCATTTCCCCCGCTTAAAAAGAACGCCGATGGCGGTGTGCGCATAACAAAAGAATGGGGCGTGCTTGACTTAACCGAAAGCGACGACGTGAAGCCCTTTGTAAAGCTTTTTGAGGACGAGGTTTATGCAATGTTCGGCTTTGCTTTGCGCGGAAGCAAGCATAAAATATGCCTGCACCTGTCGAAAAACTGCCCCGCCGACGGCGAATATCACGAAACGGAGTGTTCCGAAGAAAAAATAACGGTTACGGCATATTCCCCGGTGGGAATATTGCGTGCACTTATGGGCATTGCGGCACAAATGCGTGCCGACGGCACACCGTGTGTTCCGCTTGGGAAAAGAATGTATAAAGAAAAAATAAAAACGCGCTATATATATTCCTTTTGCGGACTGTATGCCAACGCCTTTGAGGAAGCCCCCGAGGTGTCGTATCCCGATGCGCTGTGCCGCAGCTATGCAAAATGCGGCATAAACGGAGTGTTTACACAAGGCGTTTTGTATAAGCTTGTGCCGTTTCCGTTCGATGAGGAGCTTTCAAACGGTTGGGAAAAACGGCTCGACGGAATAAGGCGCACGGTAAAGCATTTAAAAAAGTACGGAATAAAGCTGTATTTGTATCTTAACGAGCCACGGTCTATGCCGCTTTCGTTTTTTGAAAAGCACCCACAGCTTAAAGGTCGCGAAATGGGCGACTACGCCTCGATGTGCACGTCTGTGCCGGCGGTGCGGCAATATTTGCACGACGCGGTGCGTGCATTGTGCGAAGCTGTTCCCGATATAGGTGGATTTTTCCTGATAACCTGTTCGGAAAACCCCACAAACTGTTATTCGCACGTGCGCTATGGCGAGGTACAGCCGTGCGCACGCTGTGCGCAAAGAAAAAGCCACGAGGTTATCGCCGAGGTTTACAACACCGTAAACCGTGCCGCAAAAAGCGTTTGCGGCGATATAACAATCTTTGCCAATACGTGGCAGTGGCTGAACGCTTTTTCGCGCGAGGAAACAAAGAAGTGCATTGAGCTTTTGGATAAGGATATTCCCGTTCTTTGCATAAGCGAGGAGGGCTTGCGCTTTAATTGCGGCGGCGTCGAAAACACCGTGCAAGACTACACAATGTCGCGCACGGGACCGAGCGAACTCAGCATACAAAACTGGAAAATCGCCCAAGCACTCGGTCACGAGGCGGCGGCAAAGGTGCAAATAAACACCACTTGGGAATGTTCCACCGTGCCGTTCATACCGGTGTACGAGCTTGTGCGCGAGCATATGGCGCGCCTTTCAGCGCTTGATATAAAGCACCTTATGCTCAGTTGGACGCTGGGGGGCTATCCGTCCGATAATTTAAAGCTTGCGTCGGAAATTTATTTTGAAAAAGATGTGCAAATCGACGACGAAAAATGCTACGAGGAGCTGTACGGCGAATTTGCGCCGACGGTGAAGCAAGCCGTGCATTATTTTTGCGAAGCGTTTTCCGAGTTTCCGTTCGATATAGGAACGGTATATACCGGACCGCACAATGCGGGCGTTTCAAATTTGCTCTATCCGTCGCCCACGGGGCTTAATGCCACAATGACGTGCTTTTGCTATGACGATGTTGCCTCGTGGCGGGCAATATATCCGCCCGAGGTGTATGAGCGGCAACTGATAAAGCTGCGCGATAAATGGAAAAAGGGAATATCTCTTTTGTGCGATATGCCGGAATGTGAATTTACATATGCGGCGCAGGCGTGCAACGCCATATTTTCCTCGTGCGTCAATCAGGTGCAATTTGTACGCCTGCGCGACGACGGCTTGCAAAAAAACGGCACGGAAATAAAACGTATTTTGGAAAGCGAAATACAAAACGCCCGCGAGCTTTATTCCGTTATGCAAAAATTCCCCGCGGTGGGCTATGAGGCGGCAAACCACTATTACTATACGCAGGCAATGTTGCTTGAAAAAATATTAAATTGTAAATATATAGAAAAAACATTGTGCAAAGGAGAATAAATATGAAGAAAATATTATTTCAGGGCGATTCCATAACCGACGCAGACCGTATCCGCGAAACCGACGACCTCGGGCGGGGCTATCCGTTACAGGTTGCGGCAAGGCTGGGATTTGCGCACCCCGGCGAATATGAGCTTTGCAACAGGGGTGTCAGCGGCGACAGAATTGTGGACGTTTACGCGAGAATAAAAAAAGATATTGTAAACCTTAAGCCCGACGTGATGAGCTTGCTCATCGGCGTAAACGACGTGTGGCACGAATTCGGTGCGGAAAACGGCGTCAGCGCGGAAAAATTCGAAAAAATATACGGTATGCTTATTGAGGAAATTAAGGCGGCTTTGCCGAATATAAGAATAATACTTCTCGGGGCGTATGTTTGCCGCGGTACGGGAACAACGGAAACGGAAGAAAAGTGGGCAAAATTTTCCGCGGAGGTTGCCCTTCGCGCGGAAGCGGCAAAACGCACCGCCGAAAAATATAACATGGAGTATATCCCTCTGCAACCCTTGTTCGACCGAGCCGAAAAGGCAATGCCGCCCGAATATTGGACAAAGGACGGCGTGCACCCGACAGTGTACGGACACGCGATTATAGCCGAGGAATTGATAAACGCAATCGAAAATATGTAACGGTGCGCCAAGGCGACACCGCACACACTTGCGACGAGTATACGAAGCCTCCCCC
>CAZIQC010000097.1:0-5563 GCA_964541335.1 uncultured Oscillospiraceae bacterium | reverse complement strand
GGACGAGCGATTTTATTCGCACAACGGTGTGGATATAAAGCGTTTCACGGGCGCGGTTATACAGTACATAACGCACAAGGGCAATTCAAGCTACGGCGGAAGCACAATTACCCAGCAGCTTGTAAAAAACATCACCAAGGACAACGACTACAGCTCCAAGCGTAAAATACGCGAGATTTACCGTGCGTTGAACCTTGAAAGGCAGCTCTCAAAGGATGAAATACTCGAATATTATTTGAATACCATATATTTAAGCCAAAAATGCAACGGCGTGGCAAGTGCGGCGCAGGTTTATTTCGGCAAAGACGTGTCCGAGCTTTCGTTGGCAGAGTGTGCGTCCATAGCGGGAATAACACAATTCCCGACAAAGTACGACCCGCTTCAAAATCCCGAAAGCAACAAGGAGCGGCAAAGGGTTATATTAAAAAAGATGAAAGAACTCGGCTGTATAACAAGCGGCGAATATGAAGACGCCCTGAAAGAGGAGCTTGTGTTCGCAAAAAAGAATACGGACGATGAGGATAACACGCAAAGCTATTTTACGGACGCCGCAATAGAGCAAATTATAGCCGACCTTACGGAAAAATACGATTATACCAAGGAATATGCGAGCAAGATATTGTACAACGGCGGCTTGAAAATATATTTGTCGATCGATACCGACATCCAGGCAAAGCTCGATTCGGTATATCAAGACGACACCGCCTTTCAAAAAAGCAGCGGCGATACACAGCCGCAGTCGTCAATGGTGATAATGGATCCGTACACGGGGCAGGTAAAGGCGCTTGCGGGCGGGCGCGGCGAAAAAACGGGCAAACGCACATTAAACCGCGCCACGCAAACGCTTCGCCAGCCGGGGTCTACGATAAAGCCGCTGTCGGTGTATTCGCCGGCGATTGAGTACGGGCTTGTTACATCGTCAACCGTGGTAAACGACGCACCGGTGAGCTTCGGCGATTGGTCGCCCAGAAACGACGACCGTCGCTTTGCGGGGAAAATAACGGTGGCGGCGGCATTGCGCGGGTCAAGAAATGTGCCTGCGGTAAAAATATGCAACTATCTTACGCCGGAGGCATCGTTTGAATTTTTGCGCGACAATTACCACATATCGACCCTTGTGGAAAAAGAAACGCGCAAGGGCAAGGTGTTTACGGACGTGGGGCTGTCGCAAATTGCCCTGGGCGGACTTACGGACGGCGTATCCGTGCTTGAAATGTGCGCGGCATACTGCGTATTTCCGAACGGCGGAACGTACATCGAGCCGACAACCTATACCAAGGTGCTTGACAGTGAGGGTAACGTGCTTTTGGAGCACAACGAAAAAGGAAAGGTTGCCATAAGCGAAACAACCGCCGAGGAAATGACGGAAATGCTTACGGCGGCTGTAAACGGGGGCACGGGCACGGCGGCGCGGTTGTCGAATATGCGTGTTGCCGGAAAAACAGGTACAACCTCCAGCAACAACGACCGTTGGTTTGTGGGATATACGCCTTATTACGTGGGTGCGGTATGGTTCGGATACGACACGCCGACGTCGCTTCGCGGCTTTTCGCCGAATCCCGCCGCTGTGGCGTGGCGCAAAGTTATGGCAAAGGTGCACGAGGACTTGCCCAACAAGAAATTTTCGTATAATGACGGAAAATCTTCCGTAATGGTGTGCGCGGACAGCGGCTTGCGGGCAACGCCGTCTTGCACAAAGCTTAAGGCAAAAACCTTTGCCAAGGGCGATATTCCGACGCAGCGCTGCACAAAGCATAAATATGATTTTAACAAAAACGAGCTGACCGGCGGAAAGGCAACCGGTGAGGTAATAGAAAAGAATGAGGAAATCCAAGGAATAACCGACGGCGAGGCGGATAGCACGGGCGACGAAAGAAACGAAAGCCCCGCCGACAATCCGAACGGGGAAGCACAACCCTCGGACAAGGACAAGGACAAAACGCACTCTCAAACGGATGGTGCGGGCAAGCCCGCACAAAATGACAATTCCGCGGGAGTGGTAATGGAGTAGGAGGCAGAAAATGGAGTTTAAAGAGTATATGATAAAAAAGGAACGCACCGCACTTGATTTTTTGGTGAGCGCACTTTGCTATATTGCCGCGCTTGCGGTGGGCTTTGCCGCAATGGTGCTTTTGCTTCCGTACCGTATGGGCGGGGTGGCGTTGCTTGCCCTGTGCGGCGCGGTGTACGGCGCACATATGCTTTCGAGCAGGAGAAACAAGGAATTCGAATATATTATGACGGATGACAACATCGATATAGATGTTGTGATGAATAAGGAACGCAGAAAGCGGCTTATCTCATTTTCGGTAAAGGAGGCGGAAATTATCGCCCCGACGGACGATGAGAGCTTTCGCGCGCAGATGAATGCGGACTTTGCCAAAAAAACAGACGCACTCAGCGGACGGCGCGGTGCGGACACATACTTTGCCATAGTGGATAAAAACGGAGAGCGCACGCTTGTGCTCTTCGAGCCGACGTATGCTATGCTGACATCGCTTCAAAAATACGCAAGGTCTAAAATTCACATTAAGAATTATAACTGAATTAAGAAGTCCCCCGCCGTTTACGTGCGGCGGGGGTTGCCCTGCTTTTTCGGCGGCGGTATAACCGGTCGCCCCTCTTACGGGGATAAAGCCCCTTATTGAACCGAAAATACGTAAAATCATTCAGTTGCCGTACGGCAACGGAACGGAGCTTGATATGCTGTTTTTATCGACAGAGCGCATACGTGCGGCGGAAAAAAAAGCGTGCGAGGCGGTAACGGAGGCACAGCTTGTGCAAAATGCCGCCGCCGCACTTGTAAAGCGGCTTGAACGCTTTGAGTCCGTGCGCGTTTACTGCGGAAAAGGGAATAACGGCAGTGACGGGTACGCCGCCGCCGCACTTTTGGCAAGAATGGGAAAAGCCGTGGAGGCTGTTGCCGTGTTCCCACCGGAGGGAGAGTTGTGCCGCGCATTTTACGAAGATGCGCAAAAACTCGGTGTGCGCATAACGGACGGTGTGACATACCCCACGGAAAATTTTGATTGCAGCTTGGACGCGATTTTCGGGATAGGCTTTTCGGGCGAGGTTACGGGCAATGCGAAAAAAGCGATAGAGATTATAAATTCCGCAGACTCGTATACGGTGGCGGCGGATATTCCGAGCGGTATGGAGGCGGACAGCGGCAGGTGCGCCGAGGTGTGCGTTACGGCAGACGAAACCGTAACCTTTACCGCGCCGAAGCCGGGAATGATATACGACGAAAGCGTGAACGCCTGCGGCAAAATTATAATTGCCGATGTGGGAATTGCGGTGGATTACACAAAGGAAAGCTCGCCGTTTGTTCCCATAGAGGAGAGGGCGGTTCGTGCGATACTGCCCCCCAAAAGCCGCCTGTCGCACAAAGGAAGCTACGGCACGGCGGTTATAATAGCGGGCAGTCGCGAAATGGTCGGTGCGGCGGCAATGGCGGGTGCTGCGGCACTCAGGAGCGGTTGCGGCTTGGTAAAAATGATTGCGCCGGGGTCAATATGCGCAATATTGAATATAATGATACCGGAAGCGATTGTGATTGCCGCGGCGGAGGAAAACGGCAAAATAGCACCCCGCCTTTCCGAAGAGGCGCTTTTTGCACTTAAAACCGCAGACAGCGTGCTTGTGGGGTGCGGTATCGGTCGCGGGAGGCACGATGTGCTTATCTCAACCGTTGCGCAAACGGTAAGCTGTCCGTTGATTATCGATGCCGACGGTATAAATGCGCTTGTCGGACATTTGGATATTATAAAAAACAGAAACATTCTGCTGACACCGCACCCGAAGGAGTTTTCGCGAATAAGCGGGAGGTCGGTTGAAGATGTTGTCGCAAACCGCTTGACTGCGGCGCGCGAATTTTCGAAGGAGTACGGCGTGAGCGTGCTTCTTAAGGGAGCACGAAGCGTTATAGCCTACGGCGGGGCAAATTGCTATGTTTCGCTTAATTCAACCGCCGCCTTGGCAAAGGCGGGCACGGGGGATGTTCTCGCGGGGATAACGGTATCGCTTGCGGCACAGGGGCTTTCTCTTACGGACAGTGCCGTGGCGGCGTGCTGTGTGCACGGGCGTGCGGGACTTGCGGCGGAGGAGCGGATAGGTGCTTACGGCACCGTGGCGGGCGACATAATTCGCATTATTCCGCAAATATTTAAGGAGCTTGGCGAAAATGTGCGCTGAATGGTGTATAACCGAAAAAAACACGGAGCATAATGGATATGTAAATGCACAACGCCGTACATACCCATTACGGCTCATTGGAATAACTTACATTTGACCTTGCCCGAAAAATGTAGTATACTTATATTAAGTATCGGGCGGCACGTGCCGCGGCAAGGAGGCGGGTCTTATGGAAAATGAGGCTGTGCGCACAGTTGTTCTCACCTTGCCCGAGGAGCTTTTGACGGAAACGGAGCACAGGGCAAGGGGCGACAATATAACGCAAAACGAATTGATTGTGCGCGCGATAAAGGACTATTTGCGCGAGCGGCGCAGGGGAGAACTGAAGAAAAAAGCAGAAGAGGGCTACCGCAGTATGGGAGAAATAAATTTGTCCATAGCGCGGCAGTGCTTAAAATCCGATGAAAGTGCATTTAAAATTTACGAGGAATTTTTATCGGAGAGTGACGATGGTGACAGTAAAACGCGGTGATATTTTTTACGCGGATTTAAGCCCCGTAATCGGTTCGGAACAGGGCGGAATACGCCCTGTGCTGGTTGTTCAAAACGATGTGGGCAACAAATACAGCCCCACGGTTATCGCGGCGGCGATTACCAGCAAAATCAACAAGGCAAAGCTTCCCACGCACATAGAGCTTGACCGTGAAGCCTACGGACTTAAGCGCGACAGTGTAATTCTTCTCGAGCAGGTGCGAACAATCGACAAGCAACGCTTGCGCGAAAAGGTAGGTCGGCTGGACGATATAAAAATGGTGCGCGTAAATGAAGCGATTGCGATAAGCTTCGGATTGATTGAGGGATAGCTCGTCGGGAGTGAAGCCGTATGCACGGCATAAAGTCCGATGACCGAAATAAAAACAAAGGAATGATTTAACGTATGAAAAAAAGAGTAATGCTCGTATCAATGCTTTTGTGCGGTGCGTTTGTTGTCGCGGCGGTGGGTGCACAGCCCGGAACGGACGGCGACCCCCTTGTAACAAAAAGCTATATCGACAGCGTGGTGTACCCCTATGTGCAAACTGCGTCGCAGTTTAAAGTGGCGGACGTGGCGGCAAACAAGTCCGTTATACTGGGTGCGGGTGCGGAGATAATTCTTCGTATGGGAAATTGCAGTGTCATTGCAAGCGAAAAGGGCGGCTTAAGTGATGTTACAATGGGGTTTGACCTTGAAAGCGGAGTCCCTGTGCAGGGAAATCATCTGCTTATAGCGCCGCTGGGCGACGGGCGCGGTGTGTTTACGGCAACCGACTGCATTTTTATGATAAAGGGCGAATATGAGATAAAATAACATCGGTACGGCGCAGCCTTTCGGGGGGGTGCCGTACCGTTTGCGGTATTATGCCGCAATTTGAAAAATAATTGACAAAGC
>CAZIQC010000096.1:0-5569 GCA_964541335.1 uncultured Oscillospiraceae bacterium | reverse complement strand
TACGAAATTACGCCGCCCGTTCTTAAATCCGAAAGCGCGATTTCGTTCTCGCCGTCGTAAATTTTAACGGTGTCGTAGTCGTCAAGATACAGTGCCGCGCCGTATTTTCCAAGGATTCGGTCGCCCGTTGCCGGCACGGACTTAACGTACATATTTTTGTACTCGTGCACGATAACCGTGTCCGCCGCACCGTCGCCGTTGTAATCTATCAGCTTTATGTCGCCCATATCGGGCTTTAGTACCGAATACACGTTATGTACGGTATCGTTATATATTATATCGGCTTCCGCGCTGATTTCGGCAACGCGTCGCCTGTTGTTTTCCGTATAAATTATTGTGTTTTTGCCGTATGCCGCGTCGTCGGGCAAAAGGTCGCCCGCGTTTATCTTTGTAACGGTTGCCGCACCGCTTTTTCGCACCGCATACAGCAGTGTGTTTTCGCCGTCCGTCGTTTTGTAAAAATATTTTACATATTCGCCGAGCAG
Organism: uncultured Oscillospiraceae bacterium; assembly: GCA_964541335.1. Taxonomy (GTDB): domain Bacteria; phylum Bacillota; class Clostridia; order UMGS1883; family UMGS1883; genus UMGS1883. The sequence goes on along the minus strand of CAZIQC010000096.1, from coordinate 5,084 downwards.
GTCGTAAAGACGGGCGCAGTCGTCAATAAATACGGTTCTTTGTCCTATTTGTCCGCGGGGGGCTGTTCTCTCCCCCGTTTTTATCGAAACAATGCCGTTATTTAAGACAATGCCCTCGTCGTAATAAATATTGTTTCTTTCGCCGATAAGCTCGCGATTTTCGTCCGTTTCGAAAATTATTTCGCCCGTGGCGGAAAAATCGTTGTCGCTTAAAACGGGCGTGCGTGCAATGTTGTACAAAAGCTTAACCGCATTGTCACAGTCAAGCGGCTTGTCCGCGCTTATGCCCGTAAGCCCCTTGTCGAGCTTAAGACGCTGTGCCGTTGCCAAAAAAGCCCGCGGATAATCCGTGCCGTAGCGTGCCGTGGTGTACGCCTCGTAGCCCAAAACACGCGTCGCAAGCTTTACCGCCGCGGCGTAGGTTATCGGCTCGTCGGGGGAAAAAAGTCCGCCGCCGTTGCCCTCGATTATGCCCGCATTGTAAAAATAACATATTTCGTTAAAATGCTTTGCGCCTATGCTCACATCGGCAAACGCCGCGTCCGCGCCGCCGTATTCAACCGCGGCATAGCCCGCGATTTTAAAAAGGTTTGCCGTAAACTCCGCCCGCGTCATTTGAGAGCTTGCGTCGGCGGAAATTGTGTCCTCGCATAAAAGCTCCATTGCGCAAAGAGCCGAAAACTCCTCCGAGCAAAGCGGCCGGGCCTGTGTTGCGGCAGAATCGGTGGGGGTGCCGGTCGCCGACGCGCCGCTACCGCCCAAAAGCAGTGCCAACGCCGCTATCGCCGCCGATATTCTGCGTGTTACGTTTACCATCAATCCCACTCCTCAATAAGGTGTGCCGTGCCCGGTCGGGTAAGCCCGACCGGGGCGCGGCTCTTTGTAACCTATGTGTGTCATTCGCGCGTTATCTGTTAAGGTAACGCTCGTAAGCCGTTTGCTGAATTTTCATTGCTTTTTCAAGACCCATATCGTACATCTTTTTAACGTGCTTGTCGAAGCTGTCGATCGTGTCTTTGCCCACGATAATGTTGTTAAACATTTCGCCCGCATAGGTGTTTATCTCGCTCATAATCGCGCCGTACTCCTCGTTTTCCTCGGTGGTAAGCGTAAGCCACGGCACGCGATAGGTGTTTACGTTGTAGTTGTTGTCAGCCCAGATGTCGATAGCTTTGAGCTGTTGGTCGTAGGTGTAATACTGCTCGATATATCTTCTGTCCTGAATGAACGGACCCGACGAGCTACCCTTGCAGTTGAGAGCAAGCTTTTCGGCAACGGTTTTTCCGTCGGACGTATCGAGAAGATTTGCGGCATATTTGGGGTAGCCGTCCTCAAGGTTGTAGCTTTCGCCCTCTTTACCGAAGTTGTAAAGCATTGCGCCCTCTTCGGAATATCCGTAATCGAGGAAGCGTGCCGCCAATGCGGGATTTTTGCACGCGGTGGTAATTGCCGCACTGCGCGTGGTGCACTGCGTGTCAACAAAGGCAAAGTGCGAGCCTTCGCCCTTTTTCGCCGTGGGGAACGGTGCCGCCGTCAGGTCGTAGCCCGCCTCCGTAGCGGTGGAAAGATACACGCCCATTCCCGAGCCGCCGCTGCCGTACGTTACGCCCGAAACGCCGTTTAACATATTGCTGTCGATAATCTTTTTATCGGCAATGGCATAGTTTTTGTCAAGATAGCCCTTTTCGTACCATTCGTGAAGCTTTGCCATATAGTCCTTAAATTCGGGCTGAACGGGACCGAACGACACCTTGCCGTCCTTAACGAAATTCCACTTGTAGGCGTTAAACATTCCCGAGAATGCCGCGATACCGTCTGCCGAAAGTGCAAGCGGGGTGTCGCACTTTTTCTTAAATGCGGCAAGCACCGCGTCCCACTCGTCGACTGTTTCCGGCACGGAAAGTCCCGCTTCGGTCAGCCAATCTTGGCGAAGCATTAAGCCGCCGCTTGCGCACAATCCCTCGTCACCGCGCAAAAACGGGAACGAATAATACTCGCCCTTGTCATCGAGAACCTGCTTTTTAAAGGTTTCGTTCTCGTTGAGAAATTTTTTGAAGTTGGGTGCGTAGTCGCTGATGTAATCGTCAAGCTTATAAATTATTTTTTGCTCGATACAGCTCTCGGGTGCTTGGTATACCCACTCCGCGAAAACAATGTCGGGCATTTCTCCGGATGCTATAAGCAGCTGAAGCGCGTTCGACTGTCCTTGCGAGGGGTGAATGTACTCCACCTCGATGCCGGTTGCCTCGGTAAGATATTTTGCGAACGGTGTTTCGCCGAAATTCGTTACCGTGGTGGAAATCTGCGACGGAAGCTCGCACCAGTAGGTCAGCTTTTCGTCGGTTTCGATGGGGTAGCTTACCTCACCTTTTGCAAGGTCGGTTGTTACGGCTTCTTCCTTTTTTTCGCAGGCGCACAGCGACAACATTCCCGTTACCGCCAACGCCAAGCACAAAGCACGTTTTTTCATTTTGGTCACTCGCCTTTCTTAATTTTAATGTTTGATATATACACATCGGAGGATAACCCGCGAATTTTCAAATCGGTGCAATATTCGCCCGCATTTTCAAAGTTGCCCGAGGGGATTTTAACCTCGGCGGTTTTCCACCGTTTTGTGTTCTTTCTTGTTATTTTCTTTTGCGTGTCGTAAATGCGCCAGTAGTCGTTGTCCGTCTTTACGCCCGAGGTATACTCCAGCACAACGGGTGCATTGCCCGCGTCGTAATAGCCAAACTCTACCGTAACCGCGCCGTCGACCGTGTCGATAAGAGTGTCCGAAACGTCAAGGTAAAGGGCATTTCCCTTTTTTACGTAAAGGCATTCGCGCCCGCCCTTTTGCACTGCGGCGGTTTCGCAGTTAAGCCCCTTGTAGCTCACGCGGGTGACGTTTTCGCCGGCCGCTTCCCGTCCGCCGGGGGCAATTTCGCCCTCGTCAATCTCGGAAAAGTCGTACCACATAATGCCAAGCACGCCCTCGTAGCGCATACCCCAGTTTACCTTGTACCGGTCGCGCGCTATTTGCGGGTGCGGGTGATACGGGTGCTCGGCGTAGCCGTTGCCTATCCACCGCGTTACTTTAAAGGTTTGGTGCGTTTCGGTGTTGATAACCGCCAAATAGTTGCCGTCGGCAAAGATGTAGCGGTTGTCGCTTGTGGCGTAGCAGTGCCAATACTGCCCGTTGCTCGGATCGTAGAAATATTGACGGTGGCGACCGTCCTTGTCAACACGCATTGCGGCGGGCGCTCTGCCGTAGCCCGTGCGCGCCTTGGACATAATAAAGTACAAATACTCTCCGTCGTTCGACCAAACCTCGTGGGTGGGCAATTGAATAGCCTTTGTGTTTATTATGCCCTGCTTCAGCACGTTATTTGCGGTTTCGGTGTCGAAATCGTACACATACATTCGGTCGTAAATGTCGTCGCCCTCAAGTCCGGCAACGCCCGCCGCCTCGTGGCAAAAGAACATCAAATTCGGGTACACGGGGTTTACCTGCACGTGGTTCATATACTGCGAAAATTCGAACTCATAGGGGAAAATGTCCCATTCGTTCGTTTCAATGCAGTAGCGCGCGCCCAGGTCAATCCCCGCGGGAAAGGTTTTGTTATACGTGTCGGTATAGTCGAAGCCTATGTATTTGCAGTCGTTCGTTATCGACACGCCGCCCACCTGCACATCGTCGGAAATGTCGGTCAGCTTTATTTTTTCAAGGGTTTTTGTGTTCGCTTTCCATATGCCGTTGTGCCCGTCTTGCTTTTTTACGTAGTAAATGCAGTCGTCCGTGCCCACGGTGGCGTTTATCATCCACACACCGTAATAATTCATATTATCGTCCACAAAGGTAAGCATTTGCGTGGTTGTGTCGTAAAGAAACATATACCCCGTGCGCGTGCCGCCGATAAACTTTTCTCCGTCGCTCGTCCACGATTGCATTGTTACGTACGGGCGAAGCGCCTCTTCCCCGAAAAAGTTTATGTAGTAAAAGGTGCGCCCCGTTTCGTAGTCGGTAATTGTTTGATAGGGGCACTTTATCGGCACTTGATAATATATTTCCAAGAACTTGGGGTCGGTCATCGATTTTACGGTGTCCATCGTGTATTTCCCCGTTTGAATGAGCTTCACGGCAAGCGAGTCGCCGCCTGCGGCGTAATAAAACGCATTGTAGCTTATCCCAAGCAAGTTGTAGTAGGTTGCCTTATCCTCCGCATTGAAGAACAGGTCGCGCCCGGTTACAATGCCCGCCGCCTTTGCCGCGGCAAGGGGGTTGTCCGTTTCGGGCAGACCGATAAGCGTTAAAAACCTTGCACACAGCTCGCCAATGCTAACCTCTTTATCGGCGGATTTGTACTCCGCGGGGAGCTTTTCGGTATTGCCGCCGCTTATTTCGTACATAAGCTTGTAAACGTCGGCGGCGGTGACGGTTTTGTACATATTCGGCTCGTCAAAGGCGGTGTCTGCCGCGTTTATAAACCCAAGCTGACGGAAATATCCGCCGTAATCGCTCGCCAATGCCGAAATTTGTGTACTGCCTCCCTCCCTTACCGTTTTGGAAAGGTTGGTTATCTCCACTTTTTTAAAGGCGTTGTAGCCGCCCGTTACCAGGCGAATGTTGCCGCCGTTTTCAAAGGTTTTCGACAAGTCGACATCGTCGGCATAAACGGTTTTGACAAACCACCCCTGCACCGTGCCGGGCTTTATAAGCGTTATGCGCTTAACCTCGCCGTTTATATCGTAATAGTCGAAATAAAACGTTCCGCGGCTCGGGCCGAAATCGTAAAACGCCACGGAGAATAAAAACTCGTGGTCGTTTTCTCCGTAAAAGTTCTTTTCAACGGCAATATTCGCAACGTTTTTATTGTTGAAATAGCGCGCGTCAAGTCCATCGAGGGTGGTGTCCTCGCTGTAAAGCGGGTGCGTGCTGTCGGTTATGCCTTCGTCGCGCCCGTCGATAAAGGTGCAGTAGCGGCTTTCAATGCCGGTGCCCAGCATTACATATGCCGCCGCACCGGGCGTTTGAAGAAAATAGTCGTACTTGCCCGTGCCCGCCTCGGCATCGCCTGCCGCGGCGGCAAAGCTCGGCGGCGCGG